>JBBRTI010000017.1:0-16199 GCA_038244585.1 Candidatus Saccharimonadia bacterium
CTTACTGCTGCCTCCCGTAGGAGTCTGGGCCGTATCTCAGTCCCAGTGTGGCTGGTCAACCTCTCGATCCAGCTACTGATCGTCGCCTTGGTAGTCCATTACACTACCAACTAGCTAATCAGACGCAGGCCCCTCCCTAAGCGCATTACTGCTTTACCCTTGCGGGATTATGCGGTATTAGCTACCCTTTCGGGCAGTTATTCCCCACTTCGGGGTAGGTACCAACGTGTTACTCACCCGTCCGCCACTAACTCTTATCGATCCATAGCCCTGACCCGAAGGTCTGAGACAAGGATCAAATAAGAGTCCGTTCGACTTGCATGTATTAGGCACACCGCCAGCGTTCATCCTGAGCCAGGATCAAACTCTCCAAATAATGCCTGAGAGAAAATCTCAGGTCTTGGGTTGTTCGAGCTGGTAAATCGCTCAAAGATTGTGTGTACGACATACCTCCGGAAAGAAAATATGCGTACACGAATTTTTTAGTCATTAACCCGGGGAGGGTTAATGCTAATCGCGTCTGTTTCCCCACTGACGAAGAAACAGACTTCATTACACTGCACAATAAAAATTTCAAACTACTATCAACTGATCGAGTCAAAAATAAATAGCCAGCCGTGCTTGGCTTGCTACTTAATGTGTTAAGACTTTTTCAAGACGACTTGATTAATGTATCGCACCTGACCGCACGGTGTCAATAGATTTGGCCTACAAATCGTAGTACTTGGACCGGATGTAGGCATCGTAATTCAATTTACGAGACCGATGAAGTACCATGAATGCCGTGGCAGCTATTCCCAGCATGATCAAAACGGCCACGGCGACGTACTGCAGCCAGGCGTAACTGATGTGCGCCGCCGCACCCGCTACACGGGTAGCAGACGTGGTTTTGAAGGTTATGACGCTATCTTTGCCTACAATGAACGGCTCTTTGACTTCTGTCGCCTTGTCATTGGAGTCAAAAGCCACGACGCCTGGCTTAGTCAGGCCCTTCAGCTTGCCCTTGAGGTTCAGGGTCCATGTTATTGGATGGAGCGATGGCGCAACTTCGTCGGAGTTCTGGTTCTTGCACGAGAGCTGATACGCGCCCGCAACGATAACCGGGTGTTTGAGCGTCCCCCTGCCATCCATACCGGCGATGGTCTCCAAAGAACAGGTAACCGGCTCGGCAAAGGTGCCACTGGGCACGAGGACTTTGGCCAGACTGTCGGTGCTGGAGTAGACCATGTCGACGTCGTCCGCAATACTCTTGAATCCCGCTACTGCCGCATCGGCGGTGGCGTAGGCGGATTTATTGCCAGAGCTGTCGCTGGCCTGCAGGCGGTAGTAGTAATGCAGCCCGAACTTGGGGCTGTCGTCATGGAAGGCAGTGTTAAGACCATTGGCTGCCATCGGCTCCCAAGTGGCCTGGTCAATCGAACGTTCTAGGATATATCCGATTACAGCTGTGTTGTCTGTAGAGGCGGACCACGTCAGATCTACTAGCGCATTCGTCGGGTCGGGGGTAGCGACAAAATCGCTTGGCGTGGTTGGTGCTTGAGTATCGGTCACGATTGGCGCACCTGCGCCCCTACCTCCGGAAGTTACGGTACTGCCACCGGTCGACGGACGCGGGGTTGTAGCAGCAACGGGGCGCGGGGTTGGGGCCGGCGTCGTCCCTGGGGTTGGTTTGGGGGTAGGGTTGGGGGTAGGGTTGGGGGTCGAGGTCGGAGTGCAAGCTGTCGTTGTTCCGCTGGCGATATTTGACGGCCAGTTACCAGCCGATGTACGGATGGCCACCTTCATACTGACGGTCTTACCACAGCTCAGACCAGTCCAGTTGAATGACCTAGCCTGAGTCACGGGACCGGTCGAGCCGTTATAATATGGCAAATAGTCATAAAACGTTGCACTCCCGGCACTGCCAGCCGACCAGTTGAAGGCGACGCTATTTGCAGTCGTTCCGCCCACGCTAACCGTCGGTGCTGTGGGCCGGGTCGTTGCATTAATGTCCACCTCGAGATTGGCGGTACCGGCTGTGTAATTCAGATTACAGCTGGAAGTGTTGCAGCTGACGCTGCCATTCGTAGAATTGCCGGTTACGCGCCAATTAGCCACGTAGAAACCCGCGGGAGCTGTCGGAACGTACACGATAACTCCGTCCGGACTCCCGAACGCCACGGCATCGCACATTGTGTAAGTTCCGGCCTGGATCGTGAAGAGCTGCCCCACAGCGGAGGTACAGGTACCGAACGAATGCTGAATCGAGGTTGCACTAGTGCTAAGCTGATAGTCCCCCGTTACCAAAATGATCGCCTTGCTGTCATAAGTGGTTGCAACGGTGGCAGCTCGCGACAGGAGTACCGGCGTCGCAAAGCCAATACAGGCAATTAAGAACGCTGCTATCCCTATAGTCCGCTGAGCAGATCGGCGATTTACCTGAATGAGATGTTCCTTGGAACGGATAATGCGCTTCATAATAGTTAAGTTATACCATTTTTATCCGACTCACGAAAACAGCATATGAACGCGCACATCGGCAGTGTTATGGGCATTAATCGGCCTATAAATCGTAGTATTTTGAACGGATATAGTCCGCGTAGCTCCGCTTGATGGGTACTCGAAGGAAAAACAAGGCCGCCACACCCACAAGCAGCGCGATAAATCCCACGCCGACTGCGGCCAAAACCGAATACGGTTCGGGGGCAGACGAGGCCAATACCATGGTGTCTCCGGTATCGTTGGCACTAAACGTCAGTCCGGCCGCAGCCTTATCATAGACCGCTCCCGTGATCTCCCGCTTAACGCCGCCAGCCAAGACGTAGGCTTTCGGCACGAAGCCAGATTTCAAGCGTTCCTTCAGCTGATAATGCCAGGTAACTGGTTTTACGAAGGCGCTGACGTTTTCGCCTATCCGGGTCTTGCACAGCAGCTGATACGGCCCGGCGACCTTGGTTTGGCCAGTCAGTACCGAGACCGTCGCGGTGGAGTCGGAGACGGAACAAATCGCTTGGTCGCCGATTGAACCTGCCGGCAGCGTCACCGATGCTACCCGATCGTCACTTGTGAAGGTAGCCTCGCGGGTGGCATCCGGATTAGATATCGAAGTTGGACCAGGAGATGCAGGAACGGTAGTCGGTGAGGGCGTTGTCGTGGGCGGCGCGACGGGGGTAGCTGGAGCCGGGGTTGGAGTCTTGATGGGGGCCGGGATTGGCGTCGGCGCAGCTACCGGCTGGAATATCCAGCGCATATGGTAGTTGCTCCCGGAGTAAAAAGTAAATGTCGCCGATGATCCTGCCCGAAAGTTGCTCGTCTGCTCGTTGAAACCGGTACAGGTGTTCAGGCACCAGGTTACACCTTTGACGGTATAACCGGCGACCGAAGTCGGGCTGACGCTCACAACGTAGCTGGCGCCGGCGGACGTCGATGCTAAGGCATTGAAAAAGTACGGGTTGGCAGTGGAGGTATTGATTGCGCCTGTCGAAACCTGCTTCACGGTGACTTTGACTGCGCTGAAGGTACCGGTCCTGACATTGGCCGTATTTATCTTATATCCGTCGAGACTGGCCGTGGTACTGGTTGCCGCTTCGGACGTCTGGTACTGGAAGCTTACTACGGAAGTGACAGCAATCAACACAAAGGCCGCCAACGATTTGAGAATCGGACGTCGGAAAGTGTGACGTTTATTAGATAATGTATCTAGGAGTGGGTAAATGCGCATTGAGTGGATCCTCACTCGAACCGCTTATGAACGAACGATACGGAGAAGCTTATTTCTTCCGCTTACGTCCGATAACCAGCCATTTTAGTTTACGGGCGACATTAGCTTCCCGTGCCAAGGCTGCCGGAACAACCCGGATGGCCCATACGACAATGCTAATCGACCATACTACTCCAATAATCAGCATGATGATAGACCACACGCGCCAAGCCAGATAACTAGCCCGCTCGTACTCAAGCGCTGTCATGACCAGCCCTGTCCAGCCAGTAACCTGGGTGGCCGTCAAAATCTTGCCGGTCAGGCTCTTGTAGGTCGCGGACTTAGGGTAGCGCTTACGAAGATAGATACTCTGGGCCAGTCCGCCAAAAACCAACAGGCCAAAGATGCCGACGTACCACAGAATCTCCTTGTTCAGCGGAACCTGTTGCAGGAATGAGGTAAGCGGCGTGATGCGGTCGTAGTTAAAGAGAGCGCCCAATACGATACCAGCGGCGGCGCCAACGGCCACTTCGCTTGGTTGGTGGCCTAGGACCTCGCGCACGCGCAACTCCGTCTGATCGAGCTTAATCTTACCGCGTCCCAGGCTTTCAATAATCATGTTGATTGCTACCGACTGCTCACCGGTTGACCGTCGGACGCCGAGCGAGTCGTAAATGACAATGGCCGCCAACACAACCGTCAGCCCAAAGATGTGGCTGCTCAACCCGTCCTGCAGGAAGGCCGTAATAGCCAATGAACTCACCACGGCCGCGTGGACGCTTGGCATGCCGCCGGAAGCATAGAGATTCCGAAAATCCATCCGGCCCTTGAAGGTCGCAATGGTGAATTTTGCAATTTGGGCGATGGCCCAGGTGGCAAGCGGGATAAGAATATAAGAGTTTATAACCACCAAACGGACTCCTTGTAAATGTGGGCTTATTGTAGCGGTTTTTATCTGATGAGGCTAGCCTGGGCCATTATTTAAGCCGGCACCGCAAAACGGAAACCGGCTTAAACGAATTGTCTCCTAACGCTGCTGGCGCATCTTCCGCTCAACCTGTGACGCTGCTCCCGCGAACAGGAGCAAGAGGGCCGAGATGGCGAACAGCCAGGTCATGTCCTTATTGTGCTGCGCCAAAGTAGCTATATTGGCCGGGGCTTGGGCGGCGGCCGTTAGGACTTGTCCGGAGGCACGGGAGACTGCCGAGGTGGCTTCCTGAGGGACAATGGTATCTGTGGTCTTGGCCGCCCGGATGAATGGTTCAGAGAAGATGCGGGCGGCTGTTGGCAGGGTGGCCGCAGTTTGAGGCTGACTGGCAGCGGCGGCAGCGGCGCGGGGCACGTCGCCGGCAGAAGTGTTCTCGTTAACGCTGCCGGTCCATTCGCCGAAGACGTTGATGATCAGGACGCCGAACCAATGTTTGACGTTGAGCGCCGTGTTCATGATGTTGGCGATGGCCGAGGTGGCTTTGGCCGTTCCGGTTGCGACGTCCCCTACTTTGGTGTTGTCAGTGGCCGTGGCGTTACCTGATTGGGCGGCGACGTTGACGTTATTGGTAATGGTGCCGACTGAAGCCTGATTGATATTGGCGGTGCCGGTATTGTTGATCGTACCCGTATTCGTCGAGCCGGCCCCCGTCGCGTTCTGGGTAACCGTCGCGTTACCGGTCAGAAGTGCGCCTTGGCTGGTACCGCCCGGCAGACTCATGATACGACCCATCCAGTGACCGAGGACGTTCACCATCACGAGAACGGCGTTATCGCCAAAGATAGAGCTGTTGGCCAGATTAAACAGGCTGCCGGAGGTGGTGGCGGCGCCGGTGGAGACGTTGCCAGCCGTCGTGTTACCGGATAAGTTGGCACTGCCGCTACCGGCCGTCGTATTGAGATTGTTGTTAAAATTCTGGGTTGAGGAGCCGGTAAGGTTGGTCTGCTGCGTATTGTTGATAGTTCCCTGGTTGGTTGAGCCTGACCCGGTATTGTTGGCCGCGACAGACGCTGACCCGGCCGGCAATGGTCCGCTACCCAGCAGCCCGTTGAGGAAGCCGTCGGGGAAGAGGATATCGCCATTGAGGTTGCCGAAGATGTTCAGGATGCCGAAGAACGAGCTGCCGGAGCTGATGAACGAGTTGATCAAGTTGATGATATTGGCCTGGGCCGTTGCGCTACCTGTGCCCACGTTACCGGCGATTGTGTTTTTGGAGGCGGTCGCGTTGCCGGATTGTGCCGTTAAATCAACGTTGTTCGTGATATTCCCGGTAGAGCTGGCATTAACGTTCAAACCGTTGGTATTGTTAATCGTTCCGCCGTTGGTTGAGCCAGAGCCGGTCTGGCCATTGGCAACGGATTGGGTACCTAGCCCCCCACCACCACTGGTTGAATTGGCATTCGGCTGCAAGGTGATGTCACCCGTCTGATTGCCGAACAGGTTCTGCATGAAGAAGCTCAAGTTGCCGTGTGACCAAGACCAGGCGGAGGCCAGCAGGTTGATGAGGTTAGCTACAACATTTACCGTGCCCGATGAGATGTCCCCGACTTTAGTATTATTGCCAGCCAATACGTTACCGGAACCGGCCGTACTCTGCAGCACGTTAACGACGTTAACCAGGCTCGTCATATCGAACCAAGCCTGGTTGTTGTTATTTATAGTTCCCATGTTGGTCGGGTTTGGACCGGTATTGCTGGCCGTGACGGCTTGGCCCGTGGGAGTAATGATGCCCAACGCGACGGCGGCTTTGAAATCAGGTGAACCGACCACAACGTCACCCAAGATGGTGTGGATAATCTGGGGGGCGGTCAAAGTTCCGGCAGGTGCCGCGCCGCTTGCGGGCATCGTCCGGTACCAGCCGGACTGGACATCAACGTAGTATTTAGGCGAGAGGAAGTACCCGCTGGCCGTGTCACAGGCGAACGAGGCCATGTCGGCCGGTACCCACTCACGGAGGTCGTTATCAAAGACGTAGGCGGGAGGATTACCGTGACAGGCCGGTGTAGCTCCCCGGGTCGTGGTCGCAGCGGCCGCCGGGGACACTGTAGTAGCTTCTGCACTGGAACTGGGTGGAACCGATCCTGATGATCCGACGCTGACAGTAGTTCTCTCGGACGGCGCAGGAGTGGCGCTGTCCGATGGAGTAGGCGTCGCTTCCACGCTGCCCGACGGGCTGGGAGATAGTGTAGATGCCGGAGTCTCGCTCGATGCTGGTGATACGGTTGCGGCCGCGGTGACCGACGGCGTTGGCGTCGGGCTTACTGTGGCATCAGCCGCCAGCGCCACCCCTGGCAGGACAATCTGTCCCAGCAGCAACAGGCTGGCGATTATATTTAGGCCTCCTCGTAGAATTTTCATAATGGTTACTCCTTAAAGCGCTGATAGTAGTTGGTTCAAGTTGAAGATAAATTGTGACTGAATAAGTGCCGATAGGGAGAAAGCTCCCTATCGTGGACCGGAACTTTAGTTGTGGATACTTACGGACGTGGTGGTAGTGTTGCTGTTGGACGCAGCGCCCGAGCTTACGCCGCCGACAGTGGTGTTTTCTTTGACCTCAACGTTGCCGCTCTTTGCTTGCTGCATGTTGAGGTTCATGATGCCAACGTGGTTGTCATTGTTGACGGTCATAGTGTTGGTGTTGGTGATGGTCGTAGTCTGTTTGGACTCTGGACCTGTGGTATCGTAGCTCACCGAGTCATTGGCTGGGCCCCAGAAGCCTGCTCCGGCACCGCTACCGCCGTTAGTAATGGCTACTGTAGTGCTGGTTGAGTTGGAGTTGCTAGCATTGCCCGACCCGACAGCACCCGACACGGTTGTGTTATCTTCCGCCTCAACTTTACCGCTCTTGGCGCTCTGCATGTTGAGGTTACCGACGCCGAGGTGATTGGTATTGTTGAGAGTAGACGAGTTAGCGTTGTAAAGCGTGGTCGTTTGGGTTGAGTCCGACCCGGTATGGGATACCGTCACGGTGCTGGCGGCTGCTATGCCGGCCATTCCGAGAGTTGCCATACCGATTGCTGCGTACTTAAGAGCTGTAACTTTTACCATTTTGAAAGTCCTTTCTAAAACTTGATATTGATGGTGGGTAGTGCCGGGCCCGAGGGCCCGGCGTAAAAGGTGGTCGGACTATTGGCTGATATCGGAACCATTACTGACTACCGTGGAGCTTGAATAGTTCGAACCGGTACTGCTGCTGTTCTGGATTACCTGTGACTGGGAAAACGAGGATGAACCGGAGTTTGTCGAGTTGGATTCGACGGAAACGTTAACGTCTCCGTTACCGCTCGTCGTCACCGTCGTGTGGTCGTCCGACTTTTGAACGGTCGTACGGCTGCCGCCGGAGTTGAGCGTTGCCTTGCCTTGCTGGTCAAGCTTAACCGGTTCCCCGTTGACTGTGATCACTGGAGCTTCACTGGGACTGGCCATGGGACTGGCGTTGGTCGCCGAATCGGACGTGGACGTTCCGGGTGTTGGTTCCAGAGACGAGCGGTTAGCGACTGCAGCGGTCACCAGCCCTACCGTAGCAATGACGGCGGGCAGACCAATTCGTAGTGCTTGAGCTCGTTTCATTTCTTACCCCCTTAATGCGTTATGCGATAGCGAGTTGGAGTCGCTTCTGACGAATTACCGTGCCGATGCCGGCCAGAGCGCTGAGTAGGAACATCGGTATCAGATAACCAAAGTCCTGTCCCTTGGAACCGGCTGCCAGGCCGTTGCCGTTGGTGTATAGTGACCGCAAAGCCGACAGGTCCATCGGAACGGATGCGCCTACCTCCGGCAGGACTGCTCCGCCTAATCCGCCGCCAAGGCCGCCAGTTGTTGAGGCGCCCAGGGCTGATCCGCCGCCGAGTCCGCCGGTCGGGTTGCCGCCACCTAAGCCGCCGCCTCCCGTACCGCCACCGGAACCGCCGCCAGCACCGCCGCCCGCACCGCCTGCGGCCGCGTTGTTTATCTCTACGGCTGTCGCCGTCGTGTTGTCGTTGCTGGCATTGCCAGATCCGACAGCACCTTCAACGGTTGTGTTGTCTTTGACTTCGACATTACCGGTTTTGGCCTCCTGTGAATTTATGTTCACAATCATGACGTCATTGTCATTATTTACTGTGTTGGTATTTGTATTGGTGATTGTTGTGGTTTGATTTGAATCAGAACCGGTATTAGCGTAGGTGACCGTGTCGGCTGCCGATGCGACGCCGCCAAGCATAGTCGCTATGGCTCCGGCGCTCACCAGACGAAGCACGGCATTAGATACGTGTGTTTGTCTCATCTTTTCGCTCCTTTCGTAACTTGGTTAATGATCCTGGTATTGGTATCTGCCACCCCAAAAAATGGACCTCTTTCGGGTGGTGACACCGGAATGAAGTCCATCAACAGAGGCGTAGCAAAAAAGGAAGAAAGAAGGTCGCTTCGGGCGGCAGTGACATGCCCCACCCGGCGCAACCATGCACCATATGTTTGACCCGCGAGCGTAATCAGCAGAACTGACAGAATCGTGAGCAGGATAATAGCGTTTGCATCCGAAACCGGAACGGCAAAGCCTAGGAGACTGGAGGGGGCGATAACTCCCGCCAGCCCGGCTGGCAACTGTCCGAACAGGCCGCTTGATTGCACCGGTGTGTTGACGGGCGGGAGCGAGGCGGCAGCGGTCGCAATGGCCTCAGTTATTTCCGGCTGGGCCGCCGTCACATCCTGGGATAATGGTGACAACATGACCCATCCGGTGCGGGACGGGACCAGCTGGCTACGCACGGGCGCTGCGGCCGGCCCTGTCGCGGTCAGGAAAGTATCAACCTGGCTGGCGGCCGTGGGCCCGGCCGGGTCGGCAGGCGTCGCTACAGGGGCGGCGGGGCTGGAGGACTCTGCTAGTGCGGATGGCTGCTGGGTGGCAACGGAAGCTGCAACGGCCGGCTGCCCGCTTCCCGACGGTGTGACGGCCTTATCAGCGGTTCCGGACTGAGTCGTATCCGACTTCACGACAACCTGAAGCGAACTTATCTGAGCTGCATTAGCCGACGTATCTGATTTGGCGACTACGGTAGTCTGATTGGTAGCAGTTTGAGCGGTAGCGTCCTGGTCGCCGGAGGCGGCCAAAGCAGCGCCGTTCAAGGCAATAGTCATGCCACACGAAGCCGCCAATCCGATGGAAAAGCGGATTACCCGGGTTCCGATAAGAAGAGAATTTGTGGATCGCATGACACCCCGTATCGCAGATAAATGACTAATGTGACTTGTATCACAATAGCCCGATACGGGTGCCGCAACATTGTCAATAAGTCCGAATGCAAAGCGGAATGGATGAAAAATAATTAGGATTCTTAACTATAACAAAGGACCGCCAGGCGGCGGTCCCTTCTCTCTCAGACTTTGTTCAAGGGTACTACTTAAGCTTCCCCTTTGAGGTCTTCGGCCGGTGCGGCGTTTTCAATTTCGCCCTCCAACTGGGCCTCACCGATGAGGGCGACTGATGCTACCTTGTCGTCGTCCTTCATGCGCATGATACGGACACCCTGGGTGGCACGGCCTATAAGCGAGATGCCGCTCAGCGCCAAACGGATGATCTGGCCCTGGGTGGAGACTACCACCAGGTCGTCGCGGCCGTCGAGGATGGCGCGGACATCCAGTGCCTGCCCCGTCTTGGAGGTGACAACGCCCGCCTTGATCCCGACGCCCCCGCGAGCGTGCGTCGCGAACTGGTCAACCTTGGTACGCTTGCCATAGCCGTTCTCCATAACGACCAGGATCTCGCTGCCGGGCCGTACGATGTCCATACCCACGACCCGGTCGCCGGTACGGAGGCGGATACCGCGGACACCGCGGGTGGCTCGGCCCATGGGTCGGACTTCGCCTTCCTTGAAGCGGATAGCCTGGGCCAGCGCGGTCGAGATGATGATCTCGTCCTTACCCTCGGTCAGCTTGACCCACCGTAGCTCGTCGCCGTCATCGAGCTTTATTGCAATGAGGCCGTTAGCCCGGACGTTGGCGTAGTCGACCAGCGGTGTCTTCTTGACTGTGCCGTGAAGCGTGGTCATGAAGAGGTAGAGTAGCTCACCTTTACCGTCGAAGGTCACAAGCGACGTCACCATTTCACCCGGTCCCAGCTGCAACAGGTTCACTACCGCCTGGCCCTTGGCCGTGCGTGAGGCTGAAGGAATTTCGTACACCTTGAGGCGGAAGACCCGTCCCTTATTGGTGAAGAAGAGCATGAAGTCGTGGTTGTGCGTCAGCACCAGGTGCTCGACGACGTCCTCTTCCTTGGTGGCCATGCCCATAATTCCCTTGCCACCGCGACCTTGGGCCTTGTAGGTGTTGCTGGGGATACGCTTGATATAACCGCCGTGAGTCAGGGTAATAATGACCTGCTCATTCGGTACAAGTTCTTCTTCGCTGAACTTGCCCAGTTCGGTGCCGATGATCTGAGTGCGACGGAGATCGCCGTACTTGGCCTTCATCTCTTCCAGTTCTTCGCGGATAACGCGTAGAATTTCGGATTCGCTGGCCAGAATCCTCTCAAGTTCTTTGATGCGCTTGAGCAGCTCGGCCAGCTGGTCTTCGATCTTCTGGCGCTCAAGTCCGGCCAGAGTACGCAGCTGCATGGCCAGAATGGCCTTGGCCTGTATTTCGCTGAGTTTGAACTGTTCCATTAAGTTGACGCGGGCCTCATCGGTGGTCTGTGAGGCACGGATGGTCTTAATGACCTCATCGATATGGTCGAGGGCAATCTTCAGACCCTCCAGAATGTGCGCAGCATCCTTGGCCTTGCGCAATTCGAATTCGGTACGGCGGCGGACGACCACGCGGCGGTGAGCGATGTACTCACGGAGCATCATTTCCAAGCTTAGGACGCGCGGCTGGCGGCCGGAGTCAACCAGTGCCAGCATGTTGACGTGGAAGGCCGTCTGCATGGGCGTCAGCTTATACAGCTGATTCAAGATTTTCTTGGGGTAACTGTCTTTTTTGAGGTCAATTACAATCCGCACACCGCCCGTCAGACTCTTGGTCTTGCCGCGGTTGGAGCTCTCGTCACGCAGGTCAGCGATGCCGATGATGCGCTTCTCTTTATGAAGTTCGGCAATCTTCTCAACCAACGTCGATTTGTTCACCGAGTACGGAATTTCCGTCACGATGATGGACGGGTTGCCCTTCTTGTCTTCGACGATTTCAGCGACGGCGCGTACCACTATGCTGCCCTTGCCCGTACCGTAGGCCTGACGGATGGAATCGTTGCCGAAAATGATGCCACCGGTCGGGAAGTCGGGTCCTTTAACGTGTTTGAGCAGGTCGTCGAGGCCAGCTTCAGGGTTATCGATGAGTTCGACTATGCCGTCGATGAGTTCGGTGAGGTTATGAGGAGGAATATTGGTAGCCATGCCCACGGCAATGCCCATCTGGCCGTTTAAGAGCAGGTTGGGGAGTTTGGCCGGGAGGACGGATGGCTGCTGGCGTGAACCGTCGTAGTTGGGTACGAAGTCGACGGTATCTTTTTCAATGTCGAACAGCAGTTCCTCAGTTATACCCTGCATGCGGGCTTCTGTATAACGCATGGCGGCGGCGGAATCGCCATCCATGGAACCGAAGTTTCCCTGGCCGTCGACCAATGGGTAGCGCATGGAGAAATCCTGGGCCATACGGACCATGGAATCATAAATGGCTGAGTCGCCGTGCGGGTGGTAGTTGCCCATGACTTCACCGACGACCGCGGCGCTCTTGCGGTATTTGGCGTTATGGCGCAGTCCTAGATTATTCATCACATAAAGGATGCGGCGATGAACCGGCTTGAGGCCGTCACGAACATCCGGCAGGGCCCGGGAAATGATGACCGACATGGCATACGCCAGGTAACTGGTCTCCATTTCGGTTTCGAGCTTCTGCAACCGAACGGTACCGATTTCCGACTTTATCAGCTCCGGCTCCTCGGCTGGGTTTTCTAAATTGTCTAATTCTTGCTCATCCATTGCTAAATATCCAAGTCGTTACTGCTAAGTGTGGTGGCGCGGGAGGAAATGAAGTTCTTACGCAGGAGTACTTCCTCACCCATCAGCTTATTGAAGATGGCGTCAGACCGCTCGGCGTCCTCAATCCGAACCTTGAGGAGAACGCGGTTGGCCGGGTCCATGGTGGTATCCCAGAGCTGATCGGCGTTCATCTCTCCTAGCCCCTTGTAGCGCTGAACGGCGGTAATGCCTGCCAGCTTGAGGCGCTGCTTGTCTTCATTGCTTGCAGATATTTCTTCCTCGGCCTCGTCTACGACCACAGCTCCGGCCTCAGCCTCAGGAGTTGTTTCGTCAAGTGACTCGTCTTCGCTCGTGACGATGCCTTCGTCATCATCGACATCGGGGGCATCGGTCTTGATACCTGTCTTCGCTTCAATCAGCCGGTTGATGATGGCTTCGCGCTCATCCTCGTCAAACGCATAAATCTTTTTGCGGCCCACGTTCAAGCTGTACAGCGGCGGCTGGGCAATATAGAGGTGCCCGTCCTCGATTACGGCTGCCATGTGCCGGTAGAAAAAGGTTAACAGGAGAGTGCGGATATGCGCCCCATCAACGTCAGCGTCGGTCATAATGATGATGCGGTCGTAACGCAGCTTCGAGACGTCGAACTGCTCGGCGATGCCGGTGCCCAAGGCGATGATGATGTTCTTGACCTCGTTGTTGCCCAGCATACGATCGAGCCGGGCACGCTCGACGTTGAGAATCTTGCCGCGCAACGGCAGGATTGCCTGAAACTCGCTGTCGCGGCCGCTTTTCGCGGAGCCGCCGGCCGAGTCGCCCTCAACGATGTAGATTTCCGAACGGGAAGAGTCCTTGGTGCGGCAGTCGGCCAGCTTGCCCGGAAGCGTCATGCCATCCAGGGCTCCCTTACGAATGACCGTATCGCGCGCGGCACGGGCAGCCATACGGGCTCTGGCGCTTAGGGTAGCCTTGCCAATGATCTTCTTGGCTTCGTTAGGGTTTTCTTCGAGGTAATAGGAGAAATGCTCGCCGAAGGCCTGCTCCACCGCGCTGCGGAGTTCGGGGTTGTTGAGCTTGTCCTTAGTCTGGCCTTCGAACTGCGGGTCGGGTAGTTTGACACTGATGACCACAGCCATACCTTCACGGCAGTCTTCGCCCGTCAGGTTTTCTTCGTTTTCTTTGAGCAGGCCGTTCTTACGCGCGTACTCGTTGAGAACGCGCGTCAAGGCGCGACGGAAACCCTCGTTATGAGTACCGCCGCCGTTGGTCGGAATGTTGTTGGCGAACAGCTTGGCTGTTTCGGTATAGGAGTCGTTCCACTGCAGAGCCACTTCGATCTCGCACTCGCCCACCTGCTTCTGGACATAGAAGGCCGGGTCGTTCATAACCTGTTTATCGTGGTTCAAATGCTGCACGTAGCTGCGGATACCGCCTTCAAAATAAAAGCCGTAACGGAAACCGGTACGCAGATCATTGAGCTCGAGCCGTGTGCCCCGGGTCAGGTAAGCCTGGCGGCGCAAGTATTCCAAGATGCGGTCGTTCTCGAACTGGATTGATTCAAAGATGGTTTCATCGGGGTAGAAGGTGATGATGGTTCCGGTACCTTCGGCGGTACCGACAACTTTGACGTCAGACAACGGGACGCCGATGGCGAACTCCTGGCGGTATAACTTGCCGTTGCGCTTGACCTCGCCGATTAGGCGAGTGGAAAGGGCGTTGACCACGCTGGAACCAACGCCATGCAAGCCGCCGGATACCTTGTAACCGCTGCCTTCGCCGCCGAACTTGCCGCCGGCATGCAGCACAGTAAGCACCGTTTCAAGACCGCTCTTGCCGGTACTCTTAACCTTATCCACGGGTATACCACGGCCGTCATCGGTGATGCGGACACCGCCGTCTTCCAGGAACGTCACGTCCACAAAGGTCGCGAACCCCGCGAGAGCTTCATCGATACAGTTGTTAACGATTTCCCAAATTAAGTGGTGTAACCCCTCGATACCGGTTCCACCGATGTACATTCCGGGACGTTTGCGAACCGGGTCAAGACCCTCCAGTACCTGGATCTGATCGGCGTCATACTTGGATTTAGCTGCCATAAACGTTCATACCACCTTGCTTAGAAAACGGAGCCTAACTCATCAAAAATAAGAGCTTTTGGCTCACCTGTACCCATTATAGCGCTTACCCCACGCCTCGGCAATCCTATGCAGGCACGCTTGTTGCATCATGCCATTGTGGTAAAGCCGGCCGTGGCCTATCATTAAGCTAATGGTTTAATTTGCGGGTATTATGTACAAACAAATCGTGTCAAAACTCTCACTGTCCCCGTCTGCTACGGCAGATTTAGCCTTTTATTCCCGACGTCTCAAGAAAGAAAGCGTCACCCGGACCTTTTCGGCGATTGCCGCTGTCCTGGTAGTGGGTCTGCAGTTCGCCACAATCCTGGCGCCGCCCGCAACGTCTAATGCCGCCTCGCCCAATGATATCGTCTACGGCGGCATTACTTCCAAGAGCGACCTGTTGAATCGGTATGATGCGTCGGCCGAGCTTAAGGCTCTCTACACAAAGTTCGGCATCGCCCGTACCGACATTGTCGCCTCGACAACCGGAACCATTCATTCCAGTGACACCACGCTGCATTCTGTCGGCCGCACCCGTCACTGGGCTGATGACACGGTAATTACCACGAACCTAGGTACTTACTACGGTCGAGTTCTCCACAAATGGGATACCGGTGCCAGTTCTACTTACCAGGTCATCCAGGGTAAGCGCTCAGCCGACGGCGGGTATTTCGCGGTGATGATGCTGTGCGGCAATATCGTCTACCGGAACATCCCCGCGCCCAAGCCGACACCGACGCCTACTCCCAAGCTGACGCCGGTTCCAACCCCCAAGCCTACGCCGACTCCGACCCCTAAACCGACGACTACACCTCTTAAGCCGACCCCGACAGCAGTCAGTCTTGCCTGTGTCGACCTCAAAGGCAATGTAACCGCAGGCGAAGCTCCGGTAGCCGTCGACTACACCGGCCAAGGTACGGCCAGCGGCCAGACAGTCGCCTCCTATATGTTCAACTTCGGCGATAGTACTAGTGAGACAACCACGGTCCCGACGACCTCGCACACCTACAACACTTCCGGCAAGTTTGTCGCCACCCTGTTGGTCAAAGGTTCCAAAGGAACCGTATCGCCGGCAATCCCCGCCTGTTCCTTCACTGTTACCGTGAC
This sequence comes from Candidatus Saccharimonadia bacterium, assembly GCA_038244585.1. GTDB lineage: Bacteria > Patescibacteriota > Saccharimonadia > UBA4664 > UBA4664 > UBA4664. The sequence continues at coordinate 15,847 of JBBRTI010000017.1, forward strand.
CTCGCCTCCGGCAGCTTTTACCAAGCATAAGTCGGCGCTCAACCTGACTCAGAACACCGACGCTACTCAGCAGCCCGCCCACGCCGGTGACCTCATCCGTTACTCCCTCGACACCAAGAATATCGGCGGAACGTCGGAAAACTACAGCGTCGTCGAGCACATCGAGGATATCACCGAATACGCCGACGTCACCGATGCAGGCGGAGCCGTCATCGCCGGGTCCGTCATGACCTGGCCCAGCGTGGTCATCAAGCCCGGCCAGACCCTCACCAAAACCTTCACCGTCAAAGTCAAAGACCCCATCCCGGCCACTCCCGTCGGCCTGTCCGACCGCTACTCCTACGACCTCCGTA
>JBBRTI010000018.1:0-15963 GCA_038244585.1 Candidatus Saccharimonadia bacterium
AGGTGATGTTCTACTTTAACGTCGGAATCTTCCTGGTCGGCTCTGCGCTGTGCGGGGCAGCCCAAAACATGGGCTGGCTCATTGCTGCTCGAGCCCTACAAGGTGTCGGCGGCGGGGGATTGTTGACTGCGGCTTTCACTATCATTGCCGACATTTTCCCGCCTCGCGAGCGTGGCAAGTGGACCGGTCTGATTGGCGCAGTCTTTGGTATCTCATCGGTAATCGGACCGACTCTCGGTGGCTACCTGACTGATAGTTTGAGTTGGCGCTGGGTATTTTTTGTTAACATCCCGGTCGGTATCATCGCCCTCATTATCGCGACTATCTTTTTGCCGAACATCAAACGCGACAGCCATGGCTCCATAGATTACTGGGGGTCGGTGGCCGTTGCGTTCGGCGTCTCGCCGCTGATTCTAGGGCTGGTGTGGGGCGGAACAAAGTATGCCTGGGGCAGCCCTCAGATACTGGGACTGTTTGCCGTGAGTGCCATTATGCTGGCTGTCTTTGCGCTCATCGAACGTCGGGCGGCTGATCCAATCTTACCTCTTAGACTCTTTAAAGACCGGACCTTTACATTGGTTAACCTAATCATTATGCTGGCCTCTATCATCTTCTTCGGCGGCATACTGTTCATCCCTCTATTCGTCCAGCAGGTTATCGGCCAGACTGCGACAAACTCCGGTCTGGTCCTATTGCCTCTGAGCGGCGCCGTCGTCGTAATGAGCGTGGTGTCGGGGCAGCTGGTGGCACGGACCGGCAAGTTCAAGCTTTTGATTCTCGGTTCATTCGCTATCTCGCTAGTCGGAGCCTTCTTGCTCAGCCGGATTACAGCTACAACCACAAGTGCCACCATAGTACGGGATATGATTGTCTTGGGATTAGGTATCGGCGCTACTCTGTCGGTTCTGCCTCTTATCGTCCAGAACGCTTTCAGTGCCCGCGATATCAGTGTAGTTACAGGTTCGGTGACCTTTTTCCGCACGATTGGTGGCGCCATCGGAGCGAGCATTCTAGGTACAGTCTTTAATAACCGCTTGGAATCGGGTCTGGCCGGTCTTCCGAGTGGCCAACTGCCGGAACGGGTACATGTGGCACTGACAAACCCGGACATCATTCAGAATCCTCAAGCATTAGCCGGAATCCTCAGCAGCCTGCCCGTAGCGCTTAAAAGCGCCGCTTTGCAGTTCCTGCAACTGACCCGGGAACCGCTCGCACTGGCTATCGCTTCGGTATTTATCGTAGGCATAGCTGTTGCCGCCATCTGCTTCGTTATCTTCCTATTCGTGGAAGAAAAAGAACTGCGGACAACCAACGACCCCGAGCCCGCTGAGGCCTAGTTAAGCTAAAGCTTCTACCAGGGACCTCGCTTCGGCCAAATCAGTCAAGATAATATCGGCCTCTGCCTCATCGATGGGAGTCAGAATCTTACGCTGCGCCAGAACGATGTCATCCTCGCGAATCAGATAATGCTTAAAATATTCGCTGGCGCCAAGATCAGAGGAAATTTCAATCAACCATTCAAAGGGCGGACGAGCCTGAGGCCTTGTCACTGAGAGTTTGAATTTATTGCCGGACTCATCCAGCACCTCAGCCGCTTCCAAAACCAGCATTTCGGTTTCGTCCATCGCCAAGGCATCGCCCAACACTGGCTGTTTGCTCGGCATGACTTCAAACAACGCCAGCGCCTCGCTACGGATTCGGGCGTCAAGCTCAGCTGATATGGCCGGTCCAAACTCTCTCATCGGTTACCGTTTTCCGGATTTACGCAAAGAATCGCGGATTTCCTCAAGAACAATGAGTTGCGGATCCTTAGCCTCAGGTTCTGTATCACCCTTGGCGGCACGACGGTTTGCCAGCTTAACTAAATGATTCATCGGCTGAACGACAAAAAAGAAGATTACAGCCGCAATGATGAGGAAGGCTATCAGGGCATTTAGAAATTCGCCGTATAGAAACTGACTATTGTTGATAGAGAACTTTAAACCGCCAAAATCGGGTTGTCCGCCCAAAGCACTGATGAGAGGCGTAATTAAATCCTTGACCATGGCCGTAACGACGGAGCCGAACGCTGAACCGATTACAACCGCGACCGCCAGGTCGACAACGTTACCTCGTAGCAAGAAGGTCTTAAAGTCTTTCAGCATCGATAAAACTCCATATAATTGATATATGGATGGTAACACGGGAATGGAACTTTATAGCTGTACTACCTAATAGCTGTTACAATTGCGAACAATGACCGAACATGCATCATCATTCCACAATTCCGGTCGGACACGCGTCCGTACCACCTCGCTGGCGAGTCTGATACTGGCGTTAATTCTGGCCGGCATTGCCGCCTACAATGACCCCTCGGTGCGCGCAAGTCTCGTGAAGGCTCAACCAGGAATGGACGTTGTGACGCACGTCAATGATGGGGATACCATCATTGTCCGCCAGCAGAATGGCAGTGAAGAGACGGTTCGACTGCTCGGCGTCGATACGCCTGAGGTCAAGGACCCGCGCAAGCCTATCCAGTGTTTTGGTGAAGCAGCCAGCGCCCATACCAAGGCCGTTATTCCTGTGGGAAGCTCAGTTCGCTTGGCCCCTGACCCGGACGACACTGACCGCGACAAATACGGCCGCCTGCTGCGCTACGTTTACCTGCCCGACGGCACCCTCTACAATGCCCAACTAATCAAAGACGGCTATGGGTTTGCCTATACCGTCTTCCCTATATCCAAGTTGGACGAGTTCAAGGCGTTAGAAAAAGAAGCCCGCACCGCTAATCGTGGCTTATGGGCCGGCTGCAATATCAATGAATCGACTAAGATAAAACAAACCACCAGCAGTAAATAACTATTGCGAACATAAGCCGAACATAGTACGCTTGACATATCGACTCTTCAAAGGAGTAGCACATGAACACGTTCGATGATTATCACGGGCTTCTGGCACGCATTCTCGACACGGAACAGCCACGATATACCTATCTCAGTTATCACCGCAAGGCTTGTATTTGTGTTATCGATGCAGCACCAAGAGGTCTCCAATCAAGGCTGGCTGCGTCTCTCCTCGAAAAGGCAATCGATCAGGCAGTCGACCTAAGCCTTCCGGCCTACTTCGATGAACTAGAGTGGCGGCACAATCTCTCGGTGCGAATCACTGGCCGCAAATCTCTGAAGAAACGCTTGTTGAAGAAAATGATGAGTCTAGAGTTGCTGAGACCAGCCCACCTGGCGTGGGTCACGGAGCTCACTAACGACTCGTCTACAGATCTAACGGTCGATGAGGTAAACGAATTGGTACGAAGGTATAAGGGCCACGAATACACGGCCCTTCGTGAGTTTGCCGGGGCACATCTTGAAGGCCAAGCCCTCTCCAATGTGCTTTCTGGACTTAGCCGGCGCGAATCAAATTACATCGATTGGCAGCGGGAAGAAAACCGACTCAATACCCCGGGATAACCAATATCTACAAAGGGCCGGATTCAGCACAGAATCCGGCCCTTTTCATACTGACTTAGTGCTAGTTGCTAACTGGCCTTTTTGTCGTCAAACAAGGCTTCGGCCTTACCGACGCTGGCTTTTAAAATCACTGAACGGGTCTCGCCCTGATCGTCGGTAATCTGCATATTCTGGGTCTCGCTGAAATAGGTCACCAAGTGGTGGCTCATGATTTCCTGCAAGTCCTTGAACTGAAATTTCAGCTCTTCAAGTTCGGAGTTTATGACTTGGTAGTCCTTGTCGGCCTCGAGCATCTTCTTGGCGGTTTGGCGCTTCACGCCAGCTTCTTTGAGCTCTTCCTGGATGGCGCGGTACTCGTCGTTCTGCTCCGCAACGTCTTTAAGGTCATCTTTGATAGTCTTCATCTTGCCTTTGACCTCCGCAAGCTCAAGCATGAGGCGGTGAATGGCATCAAGGGTGGTTTTATCTTCGGTTGCGTTCATAGGCTCCTGGGGGTTACAGATATAGCGTTAGCGCTATAATACCTGCGTCGTATCGATTTGTCACCACCTGTGCGATTGCTTTAATCCTCGCGGTACGGCGCGGGATTCGGGCCGATGACCGTCAGTTCCTCCTGGGCGCGGGTGACGGCCGTGTAGAGCCAGCGTCGCCAATCCTCGTCGCTGCTGCGTCCGAAGCGTTCCTCGAACAGTAGCACGCGTTGGCTCTGCGAGCCCTGCGCCTTGTGAACCGTCAGCGCGTATCCGAAGTCCCACAGGTCTCCTCGGTCCCCATCTGGGGCCAGGGGCGCATCCTTGACGGTGGTGGCCGCACCGAACTGGCTTTTAAGTATGTAGCCGGAATAGGTGTAGTCCTCACCGTCCAGCTCGATTTCCGCCTCGTACCACTGGTCATCCTCGTCGAGCAACGCCGGAGAGATATGGACGATCCTGCCGATCATACCGTTGAAGATGTGCTGAGCCCGGTTGTTGCGCAGACAGACAACCTGGTCGCCCGACTGCGGCTCTGGAGACTCGAAATCGCGATACCCCCGTATCGCCTGATTTAGCTTGATCCTGGTGGCGTTGTAACCACACAGCACCAGCAGATCGCTGCGCCAGCTTTCCAACAGCTCCTGGACCATCAGGCCGGTCTCCGGCAGAGTCTTGTCGAGCTTCTGGACACCGGTGCCATATAACTGCACAGGTAGCGCGCCCGACTCCCGCGCCATCGAAGCGACATCGATGATTGGCGATCCCTTAGCTTGGCGGAAGATACGCTCCAGGCGGATCTGCGGATCTTTCATCAGGCTGAACGTCGATCCTACCGGCGGCAGCTGGCCATGATCGCCAACAGCCAGAATCGGAATCTCAAAGCTCAGCAGGTCGTGCCAGATTGCCTCATCCACCATGCTGGCTTCGTCGACGATGATGAGATCGCGTTCCAGCGAATCCTTGCGTACCCATACCGGGGACGAGCCGTCGTCCTTTTCGGACGTCGTATAAATCAATGAATGAATGGTGGAAACGGAATCATCCTTGCGCGGCACGTTCTGGTCGCGTAGGCGCTCGGTCAGGACGCGGGCCGCTTTGCCCGTATAAGCGCAGAAGGCCACTCTGGCGCCCTCATCGTGCTGCCGCAAGGCTTGCCGCAGATAAGCGATGAGCGTAGTCTTGCCGGTTCCGGCATAGCCGCCCAACGTCAAAAACGGCGCCGAGCGGGTTCGGTACCAGGCGCCTATCTGGGTAAGCGCGGCGGCCTGATCTTGGGAGAGGGTATAGGCCATACTTCTATTATGGCACGTCGGGTGATTCACAAAAACCAACGGCTCCGCCCGCCCGCGGATTGGATGTTCCGCCAATGCTTGGGCCATGTCTAATCGGTAGTGTTGGACTATAACCGGTGGAGGTCTGATTATGAACGAAAGGGATATGGTGTGGCAAGAGCGGAGACTGGAGGAAATCCTCTTCTCTAATTCCGATGCCAACAGCAAAGTACAACAAATAATCCGGCTTGGTTTTGAGCCCGAAACAGCCGATGCTTTGGTCGAGCGGCACCAAATGGGAATCGATGCGCCTGCCTACTACGAAACGCTCGATTTTGCGGCCGAATACGAGCCAACCGAGCAGGAGACCGAGGACAGGCCCGCCACTTCGTAGCCACGCCCGCGGTGGACGCGTATACTAACCCGTATGGCTGAACTACCTGTATTTGAGCGCCAGGCCGAGGACCCGCTTTACGAAAAAGTCCTCTGGAACCGTCCGGTTTCCCGATTGGGGGCCGGTCGGTTGCTGTTGCCCGGAGGGCACAGTGGCGAATTCAGCCTAGTGACCGCAATCCACCAAGTCACGGAGGCCAGCGGTGCGGGGGAGTGCGTCGCAGCGCTTCCGGACAGCCTGGTAAAGATGCTCGGTGGCGCGCCCGGAACCACCTTCCTCGCCTCAAGCCCGTCAGGATCGCTGGGGCGAGAAGCTTTGGCTCGTCTGCTTGAACTCAGCGATGACGCAGACGCAGTCCTCATCGGCGCCAACCTATCGAACAACAGCCTGACAACGATCTTATTTGAACGCTTCATGTCGGAATCAGGTCGTCCGGTCATCGCCTTCGCCGACGCTTTGATCAGCCTCCAACACGACCTCAAGGGCCTGGCGGAACGTCCCGGTAGCCTGCTCATCGTTACTATGCCGGAAATCTTCAAACTAGCCGCCGCGCTCGGCGTTCGTATTCAGATTCGCGAAGGCGGGGGCCTGCTCAACAAACTCGAGATTATCCGCGACGTGGCAGCTGCCTCACAGTGCGACTATGTCGTCTACGGCAGCGAAATCGTTATCAGCGTCGGTGGCAAGCTGGGCGTATCGGTCGTCAACTACCGGTTGGGGCAGCTGCCCGCACTCTACTACGGCACGTTGAGCGTTTTCTGGATACAGAACCCACAGCAACGTTATGAAGGCCTTATGACTGGCGCTTACGTGCTGGGACAAGTGAGTGAACGGATATTCAGCGACCCCAAGCGCCGCCCGTCGTTGAATGACGGTACTGCCGCCCTGCGCACGTTTCTAAATGAATCGTTCTAAGTGCTATTTGGCGGCGGGCAATTGGCCGGCTGCAGGGGTAGTACTAGCCTGAGGCACAGCGCTGCCACCTGAGGAGAACAGGCTGGCGATACCGTTTATTACCCCGGCCACCGCATTGCTCACACTATTTAGGAATCCGGTCGGTGCGCCAGGCAATGCTGGTTTTGAGGCGGTCTGGTCGGGAGTGGCAGCAATGGCATTCTGTGCTGGTAACGGATCTACCTGTTTGGCGGTGACGATAAGCCGCTTGAGGGACGTCCCAGGCGGAGTACAGGTGATGAGCGTCAATGTCGGTTCAGCGGTAGGGTTGAGGACGCTGACATCGGTCGGTGCGACCACCTTAGTACCTGTAACCTCGTAGATATAACGGCGGGACTGATAGTCGACACTGAGGCGGTCGCCGGGTGCTAGTTTATCCAATAAGCCGAAGATGAATTTATAATTGCCCGGCTCCCACCAGTCGTTGGACGAGTGCCCGAAGATGACGCTATTGCCCGGTTGACCAGGAAACGGCGTGTTTCCATAATGTACGACGCCGGACTCGAGCGCCTTTTGGACGCTGGCCTCGGCGATGGTTGGCTCATAGACCACCGGCGCGAAAACGTTGATCTTAGGAATACTAATTGTCGGATCGCCAGGAATCATGCTGGCGGCAGCGGCCTGTGGCGCAGGTGCAGGCTTGTCGAACATATATTGCAACTGGGTGAAGATTACCGGCGACTTCATCAGGACAACCAAGAGAAGGAACACGCCGGCCGCCGTCATGAGCGGGCGCACGGCCGATGGGAGTGCCCGCCCTCCAACCTTGATACCCGCAGCCTTGACCGACAAAGCCGGCTTGGTACTGGCTACTTGGTCAGCCAGGCGCAAGCGATCGGTTTCGAGCTGAGCGGGAGCCAGCGCCGGGGCGGCATGAGCGTCGACCAGCTCGGACGGCTCACCAATGCGCGAGATCTTCTCCCGAGCGATTGCGGCCGCCTCCGGATGATTGGCAGCTTCAAGCTCCGCCATCGGTAGCTCACGGCCCCGGCGTAAAGGTGAAATATTGAGAGTGTCGAAAGATGAGCTCATTGGGCTATTCCTGAAGACTATTATTATGATAATCTTGCTACGTGCTTTTACCAAGCAAAGACGTAATAAATCGGTACTTGCCGCTGTGGTGGAATGGTAGACACAAGGGACTCAAAATCCCTCGGCCTCACGGTCATGTCGGTTCAAGTCCGACCAGCGGTACCAGATAAGTTCAAACTAAGATAACGGCTCTGTAGGGCCGTTATTTGCGTTAATCAAATTATGGGTAACAAGTCGTAAAATCATGTATCATAAGCAGTATATATTTCAACGAACGGCTCAGCCAGCTGACTGAACATAAGTTTATGAGCAAGAGAACTACAACCAAAAAGACACGGCCTAATTCAATGCTCGTCAAAGAAGTCGTTATGGCTCTGTTGGCGCTATTAAGCGTTTATTTTGTGTATTACGAATTCGCTTACGCACCTGAAGCTGCGACTAAAGAACTGATCGGCATCTTCGATATGGGCGTGGCCTTAATATTTTTGGCCGACTTTAGCTTTTACTTTATTAAGGCACGATACAAGATGGCCTACCTGCGGTCTCATTGGTACCTACTTCTCGCTTCTATCCCAATAGCCAATAATTGGGCTGATTTATTGCGCGCTCTCAGACTACTGGAACTGGTTAGATTGGTGCGAGCAGGAGAGCATCTCTCGTACATCATGCATTCGACCAGAAAGTCCGATTAACGGGCGTTCAATCTAGGTCTTAATGAAGATCTGAACCAACTTTACGGTAGAATCGACGACTTTGAAGCTGATAATAGACTTGAGGTCACTGGTGGAATAAGACGGCAGCGTCTCGCTGACGGCCCCCATATCTACCTGGTTGGCGCCGTCAAACTCGCTCCAGATCAGCCGGCCGGAGCGGTTTATCAGGAGGTGGAAGTTGTCGAACCAAGTCATGGTAGTGATTGCCCCTGCGCTTGCCGGGAAGTCGTAGACCACTGTCTTGTTATCGATATCGCTGCGCTCAAGATCATAAGTTTTGACGGCCGTTGCCGAGCGGTATACGGCCAGGTGCCCATCGGGTGAAAATGACGTCAGGGCCACGTCGCGAGCAATAACCTTTGAGACCGGGTTGGCATCATAGATACCTGAATACAAGGTTCCGATACCTGTCTTGGACGGCACTACCGACAGATAATCCTGGTTGTTGTACCGGGTGGCGTCGATGGAGTAGAAATCGCTCTCCGGCAGGGCTTGTATAAGTTCCTGCGTGCTGCCTCGTCCGTCGGTGCTCCACAAGGTGCGGCCAAGGTCGGTCATCTGGACATACAGGATACGGTTGTCGACGATAACAAATTGGGATACCTTGTCGGCCAGAACTCCGGAGACGCTCCTTGAACCGATATCCAGGCGCCTTAGACCATCCGGTGAAATCCAGTACATTTGCTGCCAGTTGGTGCCGCTGAATTTGATACCGGTCAGATTAAAGCCGTAATCGGCGGTCAAGTTAGTAGGCTCGCCGCCGCTTGCCGCCGCCAGACGATGTGTCACGACGTCGCCAACCTTCGAAACGATTAACAGATGTGAGGCGTCATCAGACCAGGTGACGCTCGTAAGGACTTCGGCTGGAACAGTTTCGGTGGCTGCGCGCGGCAGATATAGACGGACTGGACGCGCATTCTGGTTTGAGACGTCGAGCGTATATACTGCGGTTTCCGCACCCCCCGTTATATAGGCCAGGTGATGATGGTCACGCGATATATCCTGTGAACTGATTTGGGTGTGCGTATCCAGAGTCGTTTCCCGCGGCAACCTAGGTATCAGGTACACATACTGTGCCAGGGAAACCTCCGAGGCAATGACATGTATTATTTTGGTCCAGGGATAGTAACCGTCCTTGGACAGGCTGATACGGTACGCTCCAGCCTCCACCGACACGCGGTAAGGCGTTTTCTTCTTGAGCAATTTGCCCTCGAGCGTCACCGGCAGTCCCGAAGGGACAGATTGGATAATTATCAGTCCGGTACGGATAATCTTGTGCTTTTTGAGACTATAAGTGTACCCGTTGCCATAGGCAACCAGGCCGGCGGTCAGAGCGATGACGGCAGCTGTCAAAAAGAGATACCCGAAGGCTGTAAGGATGCGTTTAAGCATAATAGTTCCGTTGCACTATATCACGCGTGCGGTTGCCCTCGCCATAGGGCAACCGCTATACTCTGGTTATGTTTTCCAAACGCATCGCTATCGATCTGGGCACCGCCAACATCCTGATATATGTTCCTAAACGTGGGATTGTCATCAACGAGCCCAGCGTGGTCGCCATCGATGACCAGAACAAAATCGTGGCTATCGGAGCAGAAGCTAAGGAAATGCTTGGCCGCACTCCCGATAACATCGTGGCCTCGCGGCCTCTGCGCGACGGAGTGATAGCCGACTACCGCATAACCTCGGCCATGATCCGCCATTACATCGCCAAGGTCTCCGGTGGCTTCCGCCTGTCCAAACCCGATGTCATGGTGTGCGTGCCGGCCGGTGCCACCTCCACCGAGCGCCGGGCCGTAATCGATGCCACGCTGGCGGCGGGCGCCAGAGCCGCCTACATCATCCGGGAGCCCGTCGCGGCGGCCATCGGTGCCGGCATTCCGATTGCCTCGGCGGCCGGCAACATGGTTGTGGACATCGGCGGCGGAACGACCGAAATTGCCATTTTGAGCTTGGGCGGTGTGGTGGCGCAGCACAGCATCCGGGTCGGCGGCAACCGCTTCGACTCGGCCATCGCCGATTACATCCGCCGCAAATACGGCCTAGCTATTGGTGATCGGACCGCGGAAGTCATCAAGATGCAGCTCGGCAGCGCCCTGCTGCTGACGCGCGACAAGACCATGGAAATCCGCGGCCGTGACATCGTTGCCGGACTGCCCAAAACCATCACCATCCGGGGTAACGAAGTGGCTGAAGCCATTCAGGACGAGCTGGAAAAGGTAATCCAAGGCATCCGTGTCGTATTGGAGCAGACCCCGCCCGAGTTGTCATCCGACATCATCGACCGTGGCATGGTTCTGACGGGGGGCGGCGCCCTGTTGGCCAATCTGGACAAGATGCTGACGCAGGTCACCGGCGTCCCTTGTGTCGTGGCTGAAGAGCCGCTACTATGCGTCGCGCGTGGTACCGGCATAGCCCTGGACAATTTAGAGGAGTACAAACGCAGCCTGGTGGCGGTTAAGTAGTGGTACGGCGCGCTCGATTGATCCAAGCCGGACTGTTAGCCCTTGTCCTGGTAATGCCGTTCCATGCCTTCCTCAGTGTTTGGGCGGGCAGCGTGTTCGGGCATCAAGCGCTGATCCAGAGCTGGAAGGAGGTATTGGCAATCATCCTAACGGTGCTGGCCGTGGCCTTGATTATCAAGCAGCCCGAGAGGCTGCAGCAATTCCGCAATCCATTATTTTACGCTATTGGTGCGTTTGTTATCGTCGCGGCCGTCGTCACTATCATCGCGCGCCCTAACGTGACGGCCGCTGTCTTCGGCCTTAAGACCGATATCGAATTCTTGGTGCTATTCGGCCTTGCCTATCTCGTTGCCGACAAACAATTGTCAACTCGCCTTACTAAGATTGTTTTGACAACGGGGGTGATTGTCGCCGTAATTGGCTTGTTGTTGTCCTTTGTCTTGGAGCCGAATTTTTTGAAACTCTTCGGTTACGGACCCAACACTATCCTTCCTTTCCGGCTTATCGGGCCGCAGTCATTTGGGATCAGAACACCGTCTACCCTGGGTGGGCCGAATCAATTCGGGGCCTTCTTGATCCTTCCTCTATGCCTCAGTGTCGCCATGATGATTAAGCGCTGGCGTTGGTGGCAGCCAGCTCTCACGCTGATCTTGCTCGGAGGAATCGGAGCCAGCTATTCTCGCAGCGCCTGGCTCGGCGCGGCCGTCGGAATTTTAGTGATTTTACTCTCACTGGTGAAGACAAAGCGAGTTCTGCTGGCGCTCAGTATCGCCGTTGTCGCGCTAGCTTCGGCCGCAACGTTGTTATCCTATCGCACGATAAACAACAGCGATTTAAGCTACTACCTGCTTCACCAAAGCACCAATGTCGAGTTTTCCAGTAATTCGACGACTCAGCACGGTACGGCTTTTTCGGCAGCCATTGCCAGCTTGGCCGCTAATCCCTGGGGCTCAGGGTTAGGCAGTGCCGGACCAGCTTCGTTCCACGGCGGGCCTGCCAATATTCCCGAGAGCTTTTATCTGCAGTTAGCCCTGGAAACAGGCCTAATTGGTGTCATGGCATTTTTGGGCATTATTTGTGTTTTAGGTTGGCGATTATTCACTTATCGCCGCCATTCATTAATTGCCCTGGCGCTGTTCGGCGCTTTAGTGGGTTTGAGCGTTGAAAATCTATTCTTGCACGGCTGGGCCGACTCATCGACAGCGTTCGTATTTTGGATTGTAGCCGGAGCATATCTTGGAACTCAAAAAAAAGGGACTGATAATGTCGCATAACCTGTCACGGCCCGATGTCGACCGCGTCGCTGTTTTGGGCGTCGAGATCGATGCCATCGGTATCAAGGCGGCGATAACATATATCACCGCTGTTGCCGGCCTCAGCGATTCCGCGGCGTGCTACGTGGTCAAGCCGTATGTGGAGTTCCTGGACCGCGCGTCGACTAGGCCTGAGCTGCAGCGGCTGCTCAACGGCGCCTCATTGTCGCTGCCTGACGGCGTAGCGGCCATCTGGGCCGCCCATTATCTATATGCCGGGCCGCATGGTATCTGGCGGTTCTGGTGGACGCTTGCCCAAATAGTCCTGGATCCGAAGGCTTTGGTCTGGCCGCTGCCTGAACGCATTGCCGGCATCAACTTCACTCTGCCACTGCTGGAGGCGGCTGCCCGCAAGGAGCTACGCGTCTTCCTGGTCGGGCAAAATGATACGGCGGCCATCCGCCACACTGCTGATACCCTGATGGGTAGTATTGACGGCCTGGACGTAGTTGGAACCCGCTCCGGACGTGACATGTCTTCGGCACCGGGCAGCGTCTCGGAGGAATGGATAATTGCTGCGGCGGATCAAATCCGCGACGCCCGTCCGGATTTAATCCTGGTCGGCATGGGTTTTCCGCTGCAGGAGAGGGTAATTGCGCGCCTCTGCACGCTGTTGCCACACGGAGTCTTTATTGGCGAAGGCGGCACTTTTGATTACGAAGCCTTCGGCGGCGCCCGGCCCAAAGCTCCGTCCCGCCTGCAGTGGTTAGGCCTAGAATGGGCCTGGCGGCTTCTGCTTGAACCGCGCCGCCTGCGCCGTCAGTTAGCCGTTCCGCGCTTCATTTGGCGGATTTGGCGGACCCGGTAATACTGCCTGGTGCCAACCTATTTTCATTGACCGGTGCATGTAGTAACATAAGCACAATAACCTTGGTGGAATGAGTGGGCTGCGCAACCTGTGCCAAAGACACGGCAATGATCCGGATAGGAACCGGCGATTACTGCGGCACGTGTGGTACGCGCGCCGGTCTCGAAGCCTTGCCCAAGACTGCCGCCCGTACGGCATCCGCACCATTACGCCGCAGCATGGACATCGGCCCGGCCCAGCACGGGTCATCCCATATCTCGCCGCAATTTAAACGCTCAGTTGTCGTTACAGCACCCAAGCGGACGGCAGCCCAATCCGCAGCGGCGCTCCATGCTCGATCGACCGGGCGACTAGCAGATTTACGTCAGGCTCCCGCCCCCAAACCGCCCGCGAGCCCCAAATTACCTAAGGTACGTGTTCCAGCGATTGCACCCACGCAGGCGACGGCGCCAAAACCGAAGCTCGAACCATATCCAACCGCCAAGACTACCCATGCACCGGATCCTAAAATAGACGCTAAATTCCGCTCAGAAAGATTCGACGACCGGTTGGACCGAGCTAAACAGATCGGCCGTAGCCCCTCAGTTGCCAAATTTAGCCAACATTTCCAATCTAACGTTGCTAAAGCCCGCCAATATGACGTGCCGGAACATGACGTTGCACGCCAAGCTTCGGTATTGTCAGCCGCGGCCGCAACTCACCATGAGGCGCTTAGCCGGCTAATCAACCAGATGCCGCCTGTTAACATCCCCAGCGCTTCCTCGCGCGGCGGACGCGTCGCCGCCGTTCTGGCCGCCATAGTCGTCATGTCCGGCTACGTCTGGTTCCAAAACTATCCTAAAATGGCCATCCAATCTGCCGGTAGCAAAGCCGGACTCAATGCCTCTATGCCGGCATACGTCCCGTCCAGCTACAGTTTAAAGAAGACCACCACCCAACCCGGCCTCGTAACGCTGCAATTTGCCAGCCCCAATCAGCCGCAGCGACTAACAATAAACCAGCATCGCACCGAATGGGATTCGGACTCGTTGCTTGATAACTTCGTCGCCAAACAGGGAACTGACTACACCGCGGTAAATGGCCAGGGCCTTACAATCTATCTGTTCGGTCAGAACCAAGCAGCCTGGATAAACCACGGCGTCTGGTACAGCATTACCGGGGCCACCCGTCTGAACCGTGAGCAAATCCTGAAGATGGCCTACAGCCTTTAAAGCATCCGCTGATAACTCATGCTAAACTACTCTTATGAATGACAGCTCCTGGGACCGCATAACCGACGCCATCGAAGCTAACTTCGGATTGATTGACCACGGACACCTGACCCGTCCGGTTGAAGACGGCCATGATCTGACCGAAAAAGTCGCCTTCGTTGTCTTCGAACGTGGCGGTGAGCGTTTTAAGCTGGAACGCGTTACCGGACCCGCCATCATCGACCGCAAAACTTTCGGCTCCAAGCGCATCGGCTCGGATGTCAGGTTCGAAAACGTCTACGATCCGGACGAGATAGCCCACAAGACAATCGTCAACAAATTCGTTAACGGTGAATGGGTTGTCGTCGACGCTGAGTCGCTCGGCCTGTAGCGTCGCCGGGCCGGACAGTCAATCCGCCTTGCCCAAGTCATCGCTTGAGCGTAAAATGTATACTATGTCAACACCTTCACGCGTTCGCTTTGCCCCCAGTCCGACGGGCTTTCTTCATCTTGGAGGAATCCGTTCGGCCCTGTTCGATTACCTGATCGCCCGCAAGACCGGCGGCCAGTTCGTCCTTCGCTTGGAAGACACCGACCGTGATCGGCTCGTCGACGGAGCAGCGGCCGCCATCTCCGAGAGCCTTGACTGGCTAGGCATCGGGCCCGACGAAGGCGTCATGCCCGACGGCACCCAGACCGGAGCGCTTGGTCCCTACGTACAATCGGAACGGCTCGATATCTACCGCAAATACGCCGACGAACTAGTGGCTAAGGGCGCATTGTACCCTTGCTGGTGTACACCCGAACGCCTCGACGGCCTCCGCCGCGACGCTCAGCTCGCCAAGACCGCCTTCAAATACGACCGGCATTGTCTGACAAGTCCACAGGATCTAACCGCCCCGCATGTTCTCCGCTTCCGCATCCCCGATGACCGAGGAGAAATAAGTTGGAACGACATTGTTCGGGGTCCGGTCAGCTTCCTGGCCTCCGAGCTAGATGACTTCGTCGCCATGAAATCGGACGGCTTCCCGACATACCATTTTGCCGCCACCCTCGACGACCACCTCATGAATATCACGCATGTGCTGCGCGGCGACGAATGGCTTCCCAGCACACCAAAACACCTCCTTGTCTTTGAAGCCTTCGGCTACGAGCCGCCGTTGTACGCGCACCTGCCCCAGGTTCTTGGTCCCGACAAAGCCAAGCTTTCCAAGCGTCACGGCGCCAAGCCGGCGCTGGAATACCGCGAGGCCGGTTATCTGCCTGAAGCTGTAATTAATTTTCTGGCCGGACTCGGTTGGAACGAAGGCGAGGGTTCGACCAAGGAGTTTTATTCCCGCGAGGAGTTGATTGCGGCTTTCTCCCTTGAGCGTATTCAGAAAAGCCCTGCCGTCTTCGATGAAGAGCGCCTCAACTGGCTCAACGGCCACTACATACGACAGATGACACCCGAGGTGCTGCTCGAGCGTACCCAGGGCTTCTGGCCAGAGTCAGCCGATGAATTCCCAAATGACTACCGTCTAGGCGCTTTAAAGCTGGTTCAGGAACGGCTCAAGTACCTCAGCGAGCTGCCAGGTCTCACCGAATTTTTCTTTGAAGCCCCGACTCCCGACCCCATGCTACTTACGAAGATCTACAACGCTCCCGTCGCCGCCAAAACCCTTGTGGCCGTTCGAGACGTTCTGGCGCGCTGCAAATGGACCGAGGCCGCTCTGGAAGGCGCCTTGCGCCCGCTGGCCGAAAAATTAGACGTTAAGACCGGCCAGCTGTTCGGCATAATTCGCACCGCCGTGACGGGACGCACCGCCGCGCCGGGTCTATTTGAAACCCTAGCCCTCATCGGATCACAAGAAACAGTAGAACGGCTTGACAGAGCCATTAAAGCTTTAACCTAAAGCATAATC
>JBBRTI010000019.1:0-13616 GCA_038244585.1 Candidatus Saccharimonadia bacterium
AGGAGGCGCCTTAAAGAAGAATGCTACGTAAACTGCGAAGAGAGTTACTGGAACAGCAACAAGCAGGCCAGCAACAAGTAACACTTTCAGCCAACGAATTGGCCGCGACGGAATATATGTGCCTGGAGGTAGCGATTCGGCCACGGCGCTTTCAAGGCTGTGGGCGCGCGCGCTTGCGTCTGCCGTCTCGCTCATAGTAATCAGTCCGTTGCCAAGAAAAGCGGGAGTGTGCGTACATGAAACGCTATATTTATAGCCATCGGTAGTAATAATCCGAAATGATCCATAGCTCGAGTTAGTAAAGTCCAAACTTTTTATCGTGGCAAAAGGAACCTTAAAACTGGCCTGCGGCTCAGACGAAGTAAATTCTAGCATGCCATCAGTATGGAGGCTAAATTTCCCATTTATTGCAATTATCTTCTCGGGCCTGTAAGAGGCATCAAACGTCAAATTTCTGAAGCTGCTCTCGCTTACGGGCAACTTAGTCTTAAGTTCTGTCATGACAAGCGCCTAAATAATCTCAGCAATAATCGCCTGATTCTATACAACAGATGAAATCGTACTGCTAAACCAAATATTATTAGGGTTATCCCACCGAACAAAAGATTCTGACTAGCGCTTTGCCGTGTGCCTAGCTCAGCAACCGTCGCGGCAGAGTTTGTCACTACTGAGACAACAGTCCCAGCGGCATAGAATGGAAGCTTGCTGTCACGATCCTGTCCATCGCCGATGACGGAGACTGTTGTAGCCATCGGTCGCTCAATTAATACTTCATATGTACGATATGATGCAACACTCTTGGATCCTGAGTCAGGCTCATGAAAAGTTGACGATTGGACCGTTCCGGACGTATCGATGCCGGAAACAGCCAGCCAACTATGGCTGATGGAACCCTTCAGAAAGTATGCCAAAACCACAACCAACAAGGCCGCAATCACAACGTTACTAAGGCTGAGGAGTTGTTTTCTTGTCGCCACAAACACCTCTCTTACTATTATGAAGTATGCGCACGATGACAGTCGGCAATAACCGGGGCTTATTGAACGGACGGCGGAATTACTGGCGGAACCGTAGGCTCAACCGGTGCGGTTGCGGCAACGATTGGTTCGGCGACGGGCGAAGCTGGAGGAGTAGAGCCGCCGCCACCAAGATAAGTCACGTTCTTCACCATGAATGCAGCCGCTATAGGTAGCAACAATAAGGCTATCCAAAATCCAACACTCGCCTGATATTGCTTGATGAATTTAACCAGCAGGTAAATGCCCAAAACCAAGTAGGTAATACTGATAAGGATATTATCCTTGGTAAAGAGCATCAGAACACCTGCTATAACACCGAGCCATGCTGACTGCTTGCCTATTTGCGCCTCAACGACAGAACTGTAAACCGGCACTATTGCCGCCCAACCTGGACGGGATGCCTTAACATATAGCTTCCACATAACAATTGCGGCGGGTATCGCATAGATAAAAGTTAAGACAATACCGAATAAGACTAGGACAATTAACGTAGATACTGATTGAACGTTGCTGTCCACGGTTGACTCCTTGATTAATACTTATGCCTCCTATGTTACCACAGGTAGAGATTAACGTCACTTAGTACGAGTCTGATACCAACTCAAGTAGCCAGGATATTGTTTATCTATGCAACTTAGTGGAGATAGAGGGATTGTGGTTGTGCCACCTCCCCTCGACTGCGCTCGCTACGCCAAATAGCGACGTTTGAAACCTATAATTGCTTGGTGGAGATAGAGGGATTCAAACCCTCGGCCTCTGCAATGCGAATGCAGCGCTCTATCAGCTGAGCTATATCCCCGTAACCGGCGGGTGGACTCCGCTACTATAGCGGAAATCAGACCGGCGTTACAGCCACTCGAAGGTGCTTTTGCCAATCGCTACGTTGTCGCCGGGCTTGGCGCCCTGACGGCGCAGTTCGCGGGCTACGCCGGTTTTGCGCATGATGTCGCGGAGACGTTCTACGCCGTCGTCGGATTCGAAGTTGGTACGCAGGGCAAAGCCTTCCATGCGCTCGCCGATGACGCGGTAGGTGCCGTCTTCGTCGATCTCGACGTGCCACATGTCCGGCATGGCGACCTCTGTGATGACTGTGGCGGCCTGCTCGGCCTCCATACGGGCTCGCTCGTCGCGGGCAGCCTTGATGACCGGCACAGCGGCGTCCAGCAGCGGTACGAGGCCGCTATGGGCCTGTGCAGAGATCACGTAGACGTCCTGCTTAGTCAGTTTCTTGAGGACTTTGCGCGCGGCCTCGACAACCACCTCCTCGACGGTGTCAGCCTTGGTGATGACCACGAGCTGAGGTCGGCTGGACAAGTCCACCTGATAATTGGCCAGCTCGCCCTGGATCACCTTATAATCGCGCGCAACGTCGTCTGAGGCGGCGTCAATCATGTGGAACAACACGGCGGTGCGCTCAACGTGGCGGAGGAACTCGTCGCCGAGCCCCTTGCCTTCGCTGGCGCCTTCGATGAGCCCCGGAATGTCGGCCATGAGGAAGGCGAAGTCGCGGTGTTCGACGACGCCGAGGTTTGGAATCAGGGTAGTGAAGGCGTAGTCGGCAATGGCCGGCTTGGCGTTGGTCACCACCGACAGCAGCGTCGATTTGCCGGCGTTCGGCAATCCGACAAGGCCGACATCGGCCACCATTTTCAGCTCTAGGCGCACCTTAGATGTTTCGCCGGGCTCGCCGAGCTCCGCTGTTCTTGGAGCCTGACGTATGCTCGATACGAAGTGGGCGTTTCCAAAACCGCCGCGGCCGCCCTTGGCTAGAATAGCCTCCTGGCCATTCACCGTCAGGTCGGCAATCAGTTCGTCGTCGCGCCAAATCTGCGTGCCTTCCGGCACTTTAATGATGACGTCTTCACCGGCTCGTCCCCGGCTCTGGTTGCCGCCGCCCACCATGCCGTCTTCGGCAGCAATCAGGCGCGTCGTGCGATAGGTAGAGAGGGTGTTGGCATTATGGTCGACGCGGAAAATGACGTCGCCGCCCTTGCCGCCGTCGCCACCGTCCGGTCCGCCCATGGCCCGATATTTCTCATGACGAAAAGAAGAGCGGCCGTCGCCGCCCTTGCCGGCGCGTATTTCAATCGTCGCGGTATCAGCAAACATAGTAAACCCAGTATAGCAGACGAAAACTCATTGTTGTAATACTACTTAAAATATGATATAATTAGCTTAATCGGTATGCTCCGGTTTCCTCGCTCGTTTACACCTACCACTCCCCAGGAGTTTCCATGAAGCTGTTCCGCCACGGTTGGGACCGTAACCTCAACTGGCAACAAGACCTCAATGCCATCGCCGATCCCGCCCTGGCCGCAACAGCCAAACGGCTGTCACGTCTAGGGCCCCAAACGGTTTCCCGCCTGGCCGAAGCCGAAATTGACCAGATCAAAACCCTTTCCCCTGACAACGATCCCGATCTCCGCGATCTCTACGATGAAGTCAATCTCCGCCTAGAGACAGCGGTAGTCATTTGGGTCGAGGCCGCCGCTCGCTTAGGCAAACGCAAGGCGGTTCGGTTCTTCAGCAACAAATGGGACTTAGGAGTATTTGCCACGTCGACTCGCCTCGTGAGCTTCCCGAAATGCCCGGATGACCAGTATGACAGCCTTGGCAGGCTCTCGGGATTTATGAAAGATTTCTACCTCGTCAAATCCCGCACGCCCGACCTAAGCTAGTAAACCCACCTACGCCAATGGCCCCGTCTTTTTCAAGACGGGGCCATTATTACGTGGAACTGGCGGCTAGTAGATATAGCGGAAGCTAGAGGCTGAGACGGTGCGGTAGGTTACGCGGTTCCAGTTGCCGTTGAAGTTCATCTCGGAGATGTTAACGGTTCCGTTGCCGTTCACGCTCTCCACATAGGCGACGTGGCCGTAGTAACCGGCACCGCTCCAGGCGATGGCTCCGGCTACCGGCGACGATCCCGTCGAGAAACCTGAGGCCTGGGCCTGGTAGAGCCACTGGCTGGCATTGCCCCAGAAGGCAGGAACGCTGCGGCGCGAGGCGACATAGAAGGTGCAATAACCATAGGAGTAGCTGTTGCCGCCACCCACGAAGTAGGTAAGGCGTGGGGCAACCGTCGAGCTGCCTGCAACTGAGCCGCGAGACGGCTGGGCGGCCGCTACCTGGACGACCGGTTTAGGCGCTTCGGCCTTGGTGCCGTCTGGAACGATGATCTTCTGGCCGACTTCCAAGCCTTTGACTTCAGCATTGTTATAGGACAGGATCTGCGCGGCGTTGGCGTGATACTTGTCCGCCAGAGAATCGGCGGTGTCGCCGCCGGCTACGGTAATTACCAATCCGCTTACGGGCAGGATGGTCAAGCTCTGGCCGGGAGAGATACTGTCGACGCTGGCCATATCATTGGCCCACTTAATAGTTGACGTTGTGATGTTGTATTTACTGGCTACGCCGGACAGCGTGTCTCCTGGCTGAACCGCGTAAGTCGTGATATCGCGCGTTGCATTTCCCGCCGTAGAAACGACCTGACGCTTGGCCAGGGTGCCGTCATCGCTCATCAGGAGCGCAACCTGCTGACCCTTGACCGTGGCCGTCTCGCGGGCGTCGCTTGTTACCAGGAGGTGACTCTTAATAGCCATATCGGCGGCAACCTTTGCCGTGGCAGCCTCATCCAGTGTCGTCGACATGGCGGCATGGGCCGACATAAGCCGTACCGACAGATTGTGAGCGTGCGTCGGGCTGTTGGTCACGACGATGCCGGCCGCAAGTCCGATGAAGCCCACATGGGCCCAAAAGCGCGGGCGGTAGATGCTGCGGACGGTTTTTACGGCCTCGGCTTGGGTTTTTGAGATACTGCGATACGCAGCATGCTGCCTGGCGAGAGATTGATGTCCCGCCCCGCGGGGGGTTTTTATATTCGAAAATGTCTCGGTGGCCGGACCCACTCCCATTCCTGGGAACTGTTCAAGGGAACCGCCAAGGGCACTTCTACTAATACTACTCTCCACCCCACTCCGATCGTGAATGTATCGGAATGAGAAAACTATTCTTATCACGTCCTTCCCCCATGGCACTTACCTCGGGGCAGAAGAATTTCGACCTTTGTTATTACTTCGTGTCGACGTTTAGGAATAGTAAATTGACGTCACAAAAAACACTATACTGCTAATGCTTATCAATTTACCTTCGTAGTCTAACAAGGCAAAAAAACACTGTCAACAACGTTAAAAGGCTTTATAAAGGGACAATAAGTTGATTGCGGTTATGTTATAGGGTTACCCGCTGCAACCATGCATATAATGCTGAGTTGTCAAATCACGCTTGTGTCACCATATTTATCCACTAATGCAATGCTCCAGCTTTTTGGGGGGTCTGTTGAAGGATTTTAGGAATAAATGATTATTTTTTTCCCGTACGATATCAAAATTTTTGGTTATTTCCGGTCTATCTCAAGTATTTCTGGATGTTGCGTTGGTGCTCAGCGTAGGTATTGGCGTAGTAGGTTTTGCCGTCGTTACCACTGAGAAAATAATTGTATGAGGTGCTGGCAGGATGAGCCACAGCGTCCATAGCCGACAGGCCAGGGCTGGCAATGGGACCCGGCGGCAGACCGACGAATTTTCGCGTATTATACGGCGAGTTGATATCAAGGTTGAACGGTACTCCGGCCAGATCCGAGGCATAATGCACGGTAACATCTGAACCCAGCGGCTGCTTCTCGCGGAAGCGCTTAAGAAATATTTGCGCTACAATCGGCCGATCATCGGCATGGTTTACCTCACGCTCAACAATAGATGCCAGAGTCAAACCCTGGTGAAGCGACAGGCCTTGGGCGGCAAACGCTTGCACGTATTCCTGGCCCACTCGCTTACCGAACGTAGCGAGCATGGCGTTGACCAACTGAGAAGCCGTAGTGGAACTCCCCACCTCGTAAGAGTCGGGAAACAAATACCCTTCCAAGCTAACATCTGTGGGTTTACTTATAAGAAACGTCTGTGAATGCGGGGCCGCGAGGGCAGATGTAAAATCGGCCTTTGAGATCCCGTGCTTGGCCGCGAGGATTTCAATTTGTGCCAGTTGGTAACCTTCCGGTACGGTCAGGCGGTTAGAAAACGTGCTGCCGTTAGTCAACAGTTCGGCAATAAACGGTCCCGTCTTGGTCGGGCTGATAGAATATGTCCCCGCTTTTAGGCCGGTTCTAAGCCCGTGGAAATTGAGATAGGTCAAAAAAGCGGAGCGGTTGCGGATGAGACCCGCCCGTTTGAGCTCAGTGGCAACGGAATTGGCATTCTCACCGCTCCTGATTTCGAAGACCTGCGTCGCGCCGGCCGATGCCGCGGGCCCCAGGCCGACCCTGTACAGGCCGTAGCCGGCCAACAGAACCGCGGTGACCGCAGCCAGACCGATTACCAATATCTGCTGGCGGCGGGCCGGTAACTTAAATGTCCGGGGCAAAGATTGGCGCGGAGACCTAGGTGTCATAGCGAGTCCAAATAATCCTGCAAAATAATAACAGCGGCCTCGGCATCGATGTCGCCACGCTCGTAAGCGCGGCCGGATTCCCTGAGCCGGTCCTCTGCTACGCTGGAAGTGCCCGCTTCGTCCTGGAAGACCAGTTCCGCGCCAAAAGAGTCTAGAACGTCAGCGGCGTACCGGCGCACGGCTAGAGTCTGCGGCGTTTCACGGCCGTCCAGGCTGCGCGGCAGCCCCACGACAATGACATCCGGTTTATGCTCTGCCACCAGGGCCGGGACTTTTTCGGGCGACACTGTAGCTAGTCGACGGGCCAATTTGGCATCGCTATCGGCGGCCGCCAGTCCGACCCGACTGGATCCGTAATCAATTCCTATGTAGCTGGTCAAACTTACTCCTTGGTATCGGCTACCTGAATGGTCACTTTGATTCTGGCCGTGTTCTTAGGCAGGCTCGTGGCCCAGGCCGGTGAAATATTCACCTCGGCACGCTGAACGCCCGGCTGTTTGGTGGCAATGTCCACCGCGTCACCGTAGCGCTTACCTTTTAGCTGGGTGGTGATACCCGCAATATCGAGTTTAACACCGCCGTAGGCTTCCGTGGTGAATTTAAAGGTGAGGCGGCCCTTGGCGTCTTTGTCCCCCGCTGTAATCTGAGCGGCACCAATGCCGTCGTTGTAAATCTGGTTCTTCGCACCGATTTGAGCCTGTTCCTGGGCGTTGACGTAGTCAGTAAAATCGCTCTTCTTAACCGTCAGAAGGGTGTACGTAACCGGCAGTGCCAGTGTCGCGGAGTTCCCTTCCTGATCGACGGCCGGACTTGAGACGGCTGCACCGGCTGTGGCCTGCAAAGAATCCGGCATGGCGCGGTACCCGCTAGGAACCTTAGTCTTTAGATTGTCCTCGGCCGAGGCTTTGTCTTTAGCTAGGAGGTCGGCTTTGGCCTTGTCGATGTCGGCCTGAGACACAATGGTTACGGTCTTTGAGGTGCCGCCGCTAGTAGAGCCACTGAGGACAAAGTTGGCCGTTAATTTATTGTTCGTGAAAGTGGCATTTGAAAGATTGTAGCTACTACCATTGGCTACAGCCGTCACGGGCACGGTTACTACAGGTGAATTACAAGTTTTGCCACCGTTGCTGAACGACCCAGCTGGAATAGTAATGGCGGCGTCGGTCGTAAAATTTAATCCCTGTGAAACCACAGTGTTGCCGGCGGCCAACGGATATACGTTCGAGTCTTCACAATTCTTTAAGGTTATCGTGCCGAGAGCCTTAGTCCCAACATCCTTCTGACCTGTCGGCGCGAAGGAACCGGAGAGTTCCTTGGTGCTCGAGACGGCTTGTCCGGCTAGGATGCCGGCGGCGGTATCGGTCGCGCCGTTGGTATCGACTGCGAAGTTGGCATCGATCTGGACTTTGGAACCGGCGGCGAACAAGGTGACGTTAGCTTTAGTGAACAAAGCCATTAAGACGACATATCCTACAATTAGTGCGACCGCCAAGCCCACCCAGAGCATGCGTTTCTGTAGCACCTTGAAATTAGGAACCTTGGGCATGCCGGCGGCCAGGCCGGATCCAGTGGCAAGTGCGCCCACGGCGGCTGCTTCAGGTACCTCAGGCTTGTCCGTTACGTCTTTGCGAGCGAAAAAGGGCGCGCGCTTGGCAGTAACAGCTGACGCCGCAACGGCAGACGCCGGCAGCACCGGTGGAGTCTCGGCTTCGTCGTCTTCGATGATGTCTTCATTGCTCGGCGGTTTGACCGCTTCCGGCTCGGCCAGAACTGGTTTGGCGCCGATGGACGGTGCCACAGCCAAGCCAACTCGGCCGGCCAGACCGCTGGCAACCTTGTCGTTGGTTACCAGAACCAGTTCCTTGCCGGCATCGGCGGCGGCTTTTTTAAGAAGCTTGAGATTGATGATGCTCTGCAGCATGGTCGAACGCTTGGGCACCACAACCTGGACCGCAGCTCCGTCGATCTTACTTAGCTTATCGATTGCGGAGGTTATGTCTTCATCGACCTCCAGGTAGAGGGCAGTTTCTTTCATAATCATAGATTACCACAAAGCTTATGGTTTAGCTGGTATCCCCTGTATTGACTTACAGCCGGCCGCATTTTATGATGCAATCCATTCGCGCTACCGTCCAGGCAGCAGCGACGCACTTTTCATCGATTCTAGCCTAAGGTGGACGTCATGATTAAGAAATGGCTGAAAGGAATCTTTTGGCCCACGGCCGACCCCGACTTCGTCGGATTAGCCCTGACTGCCGTGTTTATCGGGCTCGGCAGCGTATTCGTCCTGCTGTACGCGCTATCGGGCTATACTCTTGCGACGGCCGTGGCGATGATGTTTATCATGCTCATGCTGAGATACTACCTCGCCTCGCTCCTGTTACGGGCTCGCAAGCGCCCGCAATCCGATACCTTCAGCCATCTCCTGGCTCACCTACAGCAGCGTCTATACGGCCGGAACCAGGTCTTTCTCGAAACTCCTGACGGCGCGATATTGACGCTCTTTACCGAGGCTAATTCAGTCGCCGGCTTCGCCACAACGTCCACCTATCGCATCTTCGAAATCCACGACCAGGACGACATGTATTATTACTATCGGGCTATTGTGGTGACATCCCGATACAAGCTGGTCCAAGTGTATGAAGACGCTTCGACGACCTGTTACGGTGCCGACGGCAGGCTCATACTCACTTCGTTGCCGTTGCCGCCATTGCCTCCTGCTGGCACCCCGGAACGCCAGTTTATCCTAGAGCATTCCTGTATGGATCCGGACGATCAGCGCATTCTGCTGCGTCGCCTGGAAGAATCCTGGGAAAGTACCGGACCTAGCACTTGAACCCCAAACGGGGTTCTTTTTATGAATACGGAAATAGAAAAAGGATGGTCCGCTCCCATGTCGTTGCGACATAGAAAGGTTGGGCCATCCAATTCCGTTTCGTATTCAGTTATGGGAGGTGATGAGGCTTTCACGCACTCTCCAAAGGATAGAAGGCGAGAGTCATGCGGAAGTGCACGGCCCAGTCAAGAAAATCGCGGTTGGCGCGGGCCGCTTCAACACTGCCGGCATTTTCCCGCAGCATCAACTCGGTCAAAGCCTCGACACGGGCATCTGCACGCCGATCGAGTCCTTTCCGAGCCTTGGCTATCCTGGCCGTTTGAAAAGCCATGCCATAACGGTCATGCAGTGCCTGCAAACGGTACATGGGAGCATTAGCCAGAATAGCTCTCGCCAGATGGGGAACATCGTACTCCAAATGGGACTCGTGCTTGATGAGGCGTTTGCGCACCATGAAATCGTCCTTTACGTCACCGGCAGACACGACCTTGGCGAAGGAAGCGATAAAACGGGTCAGCTCAATGGGAATTCACCCCTCTCATAACTTGAAGGTACAAAACGGTAGATTCAATTTAGTATTTGTGTGATTCTGGCGCAATGGTATTTTTACCATTAGGAGTGATTGAGCGTCGGGGCCTGCAAATATTGTAATGTTTCACTTCTTATGTTATAATCATACAGAATTCTTTCGAATTTGCTCTTTTCAACCGAAGGATGTGATGGCCGCCATGGCCAAGATCCACACCATTGTCACCCACCACCGACCTCACCTCGATGAGATCGTCGCCATTTTCCTACTTCTGTTCTACGGCGACAAAACATTTCCCGGTATCCGCACGGCCAAATTCATCTTCTGGGATGCCGGCAGTGCTCCTCCCGACGGCCGCACCGCTGCCGAATGGGAGGAAAAAGGCTACCTGTGCATCGGCGTGGGTCACGGTCGTTTTGACGAGCACCCGACTCCTGACCGGCCACGGCTGGAAGATGAATGTGCGGCGAGCCTAGTGGCAAAAGCCATCAAGTGCACTAAGCGCCCAGATCTCCGCGATCTCATCGCCTACGCGACAGAGAACGACACCCAGGGCAACGTCCAAAAGGCGGGGGCGCCAGGCAAGCCGAGTCCGTTCATGCTGGCGTCAATCGTCGGGTGGATGAACAGCGCCCATCCGGACAATCCCGAAAAGGTCATTCGCGAAACATTGGCGCTTCTCCGCGGCTATGTCAAGCAGGCTAGTGACTACCACTACAAAGGTCCGAAGGTGTTCGAAACGGCCCGTGTTACTCCACTGAACGATGCTGCCAAGGCAACGCTCGCCGTCATCAAGACGGACAACGAGCAGGCTTGGCGTTTCGGCTGGACTCAGCGGGGCGGCAGGCATGCCGTCATTCTGTGCCAGCGGTCCAACGGGCAAATGCAGATCTTCACCAATCGTCAGTTTAATTTCAACCTGGACCAGCTGGTAATTGACCTGCGTCTGGCCGAACTGACAACTCGTGGCCCGGTGGAAGCTCCGCCCAGCGACGTCCTCAAGCGTGAGGGGACTATGCCCCTCGTCCCCGAGTGGCATTACTTCTTACAGGGCTCCATGATTTTCAACGGCAGCCTTACGGCACCGAACACACCAGTGACATCACTGCCGGTCGACAAGATAGTGGAATTGATCATCAAGAACCTCGGTAAGCAGGTGCCTGTCACCTCCGAGGTAACAGCCGTCGGGGCGCTACTGGTCCTCCCCTCCTAATCCCTATCGTCCCACCTTAGCGTGGGCGCCGGTACGTAACCCGGTGCATTCAACGACTGCGTGGTCGTTCTGATGAGTCCAAAAGGACGAAAATGCCAATAGCTTAGGCCGAGATAGCCCGGGATAATTTCTTGATGAGCGAGTCGGTAACAGTGTCTTCGCCGGCCGTATCTAGGCCGAGGTTAGCTAGGCCCATAGGGGTGATATCGGCGTAGCTGGTCAATTGGCCGGTCTTATCGATGACGCGGGTAACCTCAGAAGGACTGATATGGCTGATGACAGGCTTGCGCGCGAACGGCAGGTTCTTGTACCAGTCGTTGCCTTTGAGGGCCGCGACGATTTGAGGCAGGCCGGTTCCGCCGCCGCAGAGCATAATCTTGGCCGGAAGGTGATCGACTCGGTCGAACTCGGCCAGGCTCAGCTCCACACCGGACAGCCAAACTTTGATATCTGAATCAACAGCCTCTTCCACGGCCTTCTTGGCCTTGACGCCAATAGTACCGGCACTGTAGGCCAATTTCATTTCTTCGGCTTTTTCAAAGCTGACACCCGCTACCTGGGCGATGCGCTTGGTGAAGCTGCGGCCGCCGATTGCGAACATTTTTGTACCTTCGACTCCCCCATTGTTGACCAGTGCAATGTCGGTGGTGCCGCCGCCGATGTCGATGAAAATGGCACTGAATTCGCTGGAGTCCTGCGCCCCGACAGATTTGGCGACGGCGAACGGTTCAGCGGCAATGTTGACCAGGTTCAAGTCCAGGTCCCGTGCCACGCTCTGCAACGCGCCCAGGTGCACCATGGGCGCAAAAGCGTTGAACAGCTGGATAGAGACGTCGCGGCCCTGGAAGCCGACCGGATTGGTCACCCTGTAGCCGTCAATCTGGACGTCGACGATGGCGGTGTTGACCAGTTTGACCTCGATTTCCTTCATCCCGGTCTCCCAGGTAAGCTGCTCACGGGCTCGCTCGAAGGCCCGATATTGCACCCGGTCGAGGATCTTTTTTAACTCAGTCATATCGATAGGCTCGCTGGAAGCCGCGCGCTTGTACCGCACAGTAGTACTGGCACCCTTCACCAGCTCGCCGGCAATGCCGATAACAACGTCTTTGGCAACGACGCCGGCCATCTTCTCAGCCATGCGCAGGGCCGCGTCGCAGTTCTCCACTACCCCGCGGATGTCGGTAACCGCACCGCCCTGCATGTCGGTCAGGCGCTGGCGCTGGCGGCCCACGCCGATAATCTCAATTTCACTCCCCTTGATCTCACCGATAAGTGCCTTGACGAACTCGGTACCGATATCAAGCGCCAGCAGGTACTTGGCCTGCGGCTGGCGGGCGCGGAGCCTAACAAATTTTTCTACGAGCTTTGCGGCCATGTATTACCCTTAGTCATCTAGATTGTACCGCTAATGCTTATGGCTGCCAAACGGTCAGCGAAGTTTACGCACTGTCGGAGTCGGCGTCGGCGTCGGCGTCGCCGCGGCGGGACCGTTGCTGACAGCTTCTGGCAGGGCCTCAACTGTTGGCGCCGGCGTCAATTTAGCCTGCCGAACCTGTTCCTTCAGGCTCGATATATTACCGTTCTGAGCATCGCGCTGGGTGCGGTATTGGTCGGTCTTGTTCATCAGCATGGCAAATGCGACGGCACCGCCAAGGAACAAAACAGCGATAACAGCCCATTGAAGACGGACGATGTTGCGGTTATGTGTCGGCATGTTTACCTTCGTTTCTAGGCTTTATTATAGCAGAAGTAGTGTTATTAAATCTGGGTCAGGGTAGGCAGTACAGTATCCAGTAATGCGGCCTTGGCGGCGGCTACGGACGCTCGTCCCGCGGCATCGGAGGCACAATTATAGGCAGAAGCAACGTAGTAATAGTTGTAATCACCAAACGATTTGATGAGCTTGCTCGTCGAGGCCGCACGTGAGGTCTTGGGACGCCGCACCAGCTGCCCGAGGGCCGCACCCGGCTTGCACGCCGGATACTGCGCTACGAGGCCGGTAGTGGTAAGGTTTGCGACCGCAAGGCCGGATATCAGTTGGTAAGAGTAGGTCAGGTCGGAAATCGGTGCGGTCGCGGCCACGGAGACTCCGAGCTGATCAAACTTGACCGGAGCAGTACCGGGCACGGCCGGGGCAGCGGACGGCGAGGGGGAGGCGGTTGGCGACGGACTAGTCGTGGCCGCGGCTTTGACGTCCTGCTGCTTCAACTGATAGCGCAAGTCGGTAATCTGACCGTTGGCCGCCGCCTTCTCGTCCTGCATTCGGCTAAATTGCACGTAGTTCAAATAGCCTGAAGCGCCCAAACCCAGCCCCAATGTTACAGCGACAACGATTAATAAATTTTGTCCGGAACGACGCTGGGACATTAAGACTCCACCCGCTTGCAATGCCCCTAGTATATCTGATGAAGCCATAAGCGTGAAGCCGACATTTGTAATATCGCCTACATTCAACGTTCCTCGGACTGGTATAATGCCTGTTGAGGTTTGAACCGCCTAGGACTAAGGATGTGGCAGCGTGCCCCCGTGCATCATGTGTAACGAAATAAAAACCGCTACCGGACTCGTTAAGGA
>JBBRTI010000020.1:0-11848 GCA_038244585.1 Candidatus Saccharimonadia bacterium
CCGGACTTATCGGTGACGGATTTAGTGAGTGAGCCGTCCGTTTTGAGGTCGGTTTGGGCCAGGCCGAGGACGATACCGGTTTCCGTCGCCTTCATACCAACGCCCTCAAGCGGCGAGGCGGCTATATGATCCCCTGCCTTAACAATGCCATTGATGTCGCTGACAAAGACCGGTGCCTCGCCGCTCTCGGCAACCTGGGTCTTGGCACCGGGCACGTTGAACTGCAGGGTCGCACTAGCATCCGGCACCACGACTCCTACCAGTTTGACCACATTGTCCGGCGTCGCGGCTACCACACTGCCTTGCTGGGGCACGTCCAGGCTGACCATCGTTCCGACTGCCAGTGATCCGACGGTACTATAGGCGCGTGAAGTCGCCGCCGCGACCACCGCACTAACCGACCCGGCCAGAATGACCGCGGCAATCGTCAGGGAAATTAGATAAGGCAAGCGTAGCATTTTAAGCATTAGCTTCTTTATCGTACCTGCACGCCACTCAAGAGTAAATGTTTCGACGACGGCCACTCGCAAGCATTATGTCAGGTTCGCCGAACGTATCATGATATCCCGTACCCGCCCGACGAAGAACTTGGCTTCCTTAAGGCGTAACACGTAACACGGAATCAAATAGGCCACGAGACCTATAACCAGCAGCAAAGCGAACTTGGGCGCCAGAGTCAAGAACCCGCGGTCAACGGCGTAGAGCGGCACTAGGAAATTGAGTGCCAGATAGGTTACGCCTGCCATAATCCCGCCGGCCATGACCATCGGCGCGAAGCCACGCAGAATTTCGCGTTCGCCAAAGTTGCCCTGGCGCCACCGTAGGATAATCAGCAACAGGACCGTCTCTAGCAGGGCCACGAAACTGGCTGCCATGGCCAGGCCCGCGACGCCGTAGAGACGCGACAGCCAAAAACTCAAGGCGATGTTGATGGGGATACTGGCCAGACTGACGTACAGCGGTGTGCGCATATCCTGCATGGCAAAATACATGCGCGATACCAGCTGGAAGAGGCCGGCAAAGATGATTGTGCCGGCGAACCAGCCCAGGGTGTTGGCGGTATCCGCGTCGCCGAAGCTGTAGAGCAACCGCACGATATAGCCGCGAGTCACAACGGCGAAGACGGCGGCCGGAATGGCCAAAAACAGGATGAGGCGGGCGGCCCGGACGTAGCCTTCGATTAGTTCCTGCCGCGCACCTTTAGCGGCCCGGGCGGCCAGCCGCGGGAAGACCGCCGTGGTGATGCTCGAGGAAATGAGCACCAGCGGCACGTTCTTGAGGTTATTGGCCAGGGTAAAGGCCACGATGGAACCTGGGGCCAGCGTCGAGGCAATAATGGTTTCAAACAGGTAGTTGATCTGGTCGATGCCCTGGTCGATGCTGCGCGGCGCCATGAGCTTGAGCGTCTGCACGGTTCCTTTTAGTTTGAGGCCGAGCTCCGGCTTGAATTTGAAGCCCAGTCCGTAGAGGCCGGCCCACTGCAGGGTTGCCTGCAAGACCACGCCGAGGATGACGCCGTAGGCTACGCCGTAAATGCCGAAGCGGTGCGCCAGCAGCACGATGCCCGCGATGATGCCCAGGTTATAAAGCACCCCCGACAGCGCAAAGATAGTAAAGCGGTTGAACGACTGCTGGATGCCGCCCAGTACGCTCGAAATAGCAAAGAAGATCGGCGTGATGAGCATGATGCGCGTCAGTTCGACGGTTAGCTTGTGGCGCTGCGGATCAAAGCCGGGAGTAATCAGCGTGGTCAGCGGATCCGCGAAGATCGCCATCACGATTCCCCCCGCGACAGTTGCCAGCACCAGGATTGTCAGCAGTGAGCTGGCAATCCGCCAGGCCTCGTCGCGCTTGTCCTTATGCAGGTACTCCGTGAATACTGGGATGAACGCCACGGCAAAGGCTCCGCTCACCAACAGCGTAAACAGGAGCTCGGGCAGGCGGAAGGCCGCGCTATAAGAGTCGAGGATTGCTCCCTTGCCGAAGGTGGTAATCAGCAGACGGTCACGAAACAAACCGATGAGCCGGCTGAGCAGATACGCCATCGAAATGACGGTCGCCGCCGACCCTACGGTCTGCTGCGCATTGGTGCGAGTGAGCAGATTACGGGCGCGTTCTACCATGTACGGGTGTTTTTCATATTAGACGGTTGCCACGTCTCCCGGGGTTTCCGGACCGATGTCCTGGCCGGCGTCGGCACTTTTGCGGGGGTCGTGCTGTTTGGGGCGCGACTTCTTGGGGCCGACGAGCTCCACAAACTCGTCCTTGTCGATGACTTCGTCCTTGATAAGCTTAGCCGCGATTTTATCGACGTCCGCGCGGTGGGTCTTGATGGTGTCGGAGGCACGGCGGGCGGCTTCATCAATGAGCTGGGCGACTTCGCCGTCAATGATTTTGGCGACTTCTTCGGAGTACCCCTGCGTCTGGTTCAGATCGCGGCCCACGAAGACCTGGTCGCTCTGGTTGCCGAAGACGCGGTGCGGGAGCTTCTGGCTCATGCCGTAGTCCATGATCATGCTGCGGGCGAGCGCCGTGGCCTTTTGCAGGTCGTTGGACGCGCCCGTGGTGACGGCGGCGTCACCGAAGACGATCTGCTCCACCATGCGGCCGCCCAGCATCACGGCCAGGTCGTCCTTGAAGTCGGCTACGGAATTAAGGTGGCGGTCATCCTCGGGCAGCTGCCAGGTAAAGCCTCCGGCCCGGCCGCGGCTGATGATGG
Source organism: Candidatus Saccharimonadia bacterium (assembly GCA_038244585.1). Taxonomy (GTDB): domain Bacteria; phylum Patescibacteriota; class Saccharimonadia; order UBA4664; family UBA4664; genus UBA4664. Next base: position 2,720 of record JBBRTI010000020.1, read on the forward strand.
AAACCTTGTTCACCGGGTGCGCGTTGGGCATGATGTGCGCCACGATGGAGTGGCCGGCCTCGTGGTAAGCGGTGATTTCCTTTTCTTCGAGGCTCATGACGTGCGTCTTACGCTCAGGCCCCATTAGGACCTTCTCCAGGCTGACACTGAGGTCCTGGTGGTTGATCTTCTTCTTGTCGTGACGGGCGGCCAGAATGGCGGCCTCGTTGGTCAGGTTCTGCAAGTCGGCACCGCTGAATCCTGGAGTTTTCTTGGCGATTTCATCCAGGTCGACGTCCTTCTCGTAGGGCTTGCCCTCGGAGTGGACTTCCAGAATGGCCTTGCGGCTGCGGTAGTCCGGCAGGTCCAGGGTGACGCGGCGATCGAAACGGCCGGGGCGCAAGAGGGCCGGGTCAAGGACGTCACCGCGGTTGGTGGCAGCAATGACTATGACGTTGGTCCCCTGCTCGAAACCGTCCATTTCCACGAGGATCTGGTTGAGCGTCTGTTCGCGCTCGTCGTGACCGCCGCCCATGCCGGTGCCGCGCTGGCGGCCGACGGCGTCGATCTCATCGATGAAGATGATGCACGGGGCGTTCTTCTTGGCCTTGAGAAACAAGTCACGCACGCGGGAGGCACCCACGCCGACGAACATTTCGACGAAGTCCGAACCGGCGATGGAGAAGAACGGTACGCCGGCCTCGCCAGCGACGGCACGAGCCATGAGGGTTTTGCCGGTTCCGGGAGGGCCAAACAGCAGCACACCCTTAGGAATCTTGGCACCCAGAGCCTCAAATTTGCTCGGGTACTTGAGGAATTCCACGACCTCGGTGAGTTCCTGTTTGGCCTCGTCCGCGCCAGCCACTTCCTTGAATGTAACTTTCTTCTTGTCGGTGCCGTAGAGGCGGGCCCGGCTCTTGCCGAAGTTCATGGCCTGGTTACCCTGACCTTGGGCCTGGCGCATCATGAAGTAGAAAAAGCCGATGATAAGCAGGATCGGAATAATGGAAATTCCTGCATTTATCCAAAGGTTCGAGCCGCTGTCAGCATTTTTGACGCCCAAGACTACTTTGCTCGGGTCGACGCCGTAATCCTTGACTAAGCTGGAGCCGGCTTCCTTGTTGGCAACCTGCTTGGGTTCGTTGGAATCCTTAAGCGTCGCCGTCAGTTTGTCGCCCTCGACCTGAATCAGATCAATCTGACCGCTTTTAACCTCTGAGAGCATCTGGGACAGCGTGACGTCCTTGGTTTTCGTCGTTGGCGCGGATACCGCCAACAAAATTGCGACAATCATCACGCCGCCTATAAGGAAGAGGAAACTGCGCGTGCTCTTTTTGAGTTTCATAAATTTACCTGCTTTCGTTCATACCAGAAATACCAACTTAGTATACGCTATTTGTCGCCTTTTCGGGCACTGGCAAGGTTACGAAGTGATACTACGTCCCGGCCGATCGTCAAACGCATCCCCTGCCTTACAGGACGGGACTTGCCTGTCCGGGCGGTTCGGGCAAACAGAGCCAGTTCGCCAACCAGCCGCCGCTCCAGTTCGATGGACGGTTCCAGCCGTTTCGCCTGCCGCACAATCAGCTCCCCGACAGCCTCCAGCGACAGCTCAGCCAGCAACTGGCGCTCGATGGTCCAGCCGTCGCCGCTGCGGGTCCCGAGCGCGGCGGCAGTTTCCGCCAGGTGGGTTCCTGTTTCTGCCGTTTCTGAGATTACGTTCAGGTAGTCTTTGCGCCAGGCGTGGTCGGCAAGTGCCAGCAGTTCATGACGGACGAAATTGCGCGGGTTGCCCAGGTCGGTGTTGGTGGCGTCCTCATGCCACCACACTTGGTGGTGCTTAGCGTAGGCCGCGATCTGAACCCGGCTGACGCCGAGCAGCGGACGGACAATCCCGCCCTTGCGGAGGGGCGCCAGGCCCTCCCAGCCGGTGCCACGGGCCAGGTTCAGGAGGCTGGTTTCGATGAGGTCGTCCTGATGATGAGCGGTCACCAGATGCGCGCCCGGCCGTTCCTTCAGGACGCCGCGTAGAAAGGCATGGCGGGCCTGGCGGGCCTGGTCTTCGCCGGCTAGTTTCACTTTGGCCTGGCCGCCGACATAGTCGGCGCCATAGGCGCGGGCCGCTTCTTCCACAAAGGCCGCGTCCGCCGCCGATTCCGGCCGCATCCCGTGGTCAAAATGCGCTACCGTCAGCTGGTAGCCGCGTCGGGAGGGAGCCGTCGCCAGGATATCGAGTAGTACCATGGAATCGATACCGCCTGAGACTGCCACTACATAGGCCCCAGCCTGGGGCCAGATTATTTTTCGTTCTACCATATGACCCTGATTTTACTAGCTTAACGCGTCCCGGTCGAATTGCCCCTTGAACGGCGCAGGCATGTGGGTAAAGATATTCACAGCAACAGGAGCCCACCCCATGCCTATTTCCGATGACCTAACCCCCACATTCAAACCAGGTGACGATTTCTACGACTACGTGAACCAGGCTTGGTGCGAACAGCATCCAATCCCCGGCGACAAGGCCCGCGTCACGGCTTTTTCGGTCCTGGCCGACGAGAACGTCGAGCGCCTGCACGTTATACTGGAAGCGCCTGCAGCGACGGATGAGCCCTATGACATCCAGCTGCTACGGCAATTTTATGCCGCGGCCATGGATGAGGCCGCTATAGAGTCCGCCGGACTTGAGGCGCTCAAGCCCTATCTTGAGAAGGTAGAGGCCTTATCCGGCGCCGACGGTATCAAGCAGCTACTACAAGACTGGCACGCCTTGGGCATGGGCCTGATCTGGGCGGCCAGCGTTGAACCGGATGACAAAAACTCCAGCCGCTACGTCCTGCGGCTCCATCAGTCAGGCCTCGGGCTCCCGGACCGCGACTATTACACCGAGGGCGGTGAACGTTTCGAGACCATCCGCGCCCAATACCGTGAGTTTTTGGTCAGTTTCTTCGAGCTGCGGGGTTCCGGGGACGCCGGCGCCGCCGCGGACGACGTCTTGGCCATCGAATCCAAGCTGGCTGAAGCTTCGGCGACCGCCGTCGAGCAGCGGGACGTGGACGGGATGTACAACCACTACGGCCGGCCGGTGTTAGCTGCGGAATTTTCCGGACTCGATTGGAACGGCTATCTGAAGGCTTTGAACCTGAGCGGTTTAGATGGCCTGATTGTCTCGCAGCCCAAATTTATCCGTGAGGCGCTCCGCCTCTTGGGCAGCGAGCCGCTTGACCGATGGCGCAACTACCTCCGCTTCCACCTGGTGCGTCCCCTCATGTCCAAACTGCCCAAAGCTTATGACGAGCTGAACTTCTCATTTTATGGCCGTGTCCTTTCGGGCGCCGAGACGCAGGAGCCGCGCTTCCGCCGCATCATCGGACTGGCCGAGAATGTATTGCCCGAACCCATCGGACGGTTATTTGTGGAACACCACTTTGACGAGGCGGCCAAACGGACGATTGCTAATCTGGTCGATGATGTCCAAGCAGCCCTCCGTGCTCGCATCGGCAATCTAGATTGGATGACGGAGGCCACCAAGCGCCAGGCTCTCGACAAGCTCGACACCTTCCTGCCACTGCTCGGCTACCCCGAAGACTGGCGTGATTATTCTGAGCTGAAACTACCAGGCGGCCATACCGCCAACTTCCTGGCAGCGGCCGCCCACGAATGGCGCTACGATACCGGCCGTATTAACGACCCCGTCGACCGCCGTCAGTGGCTGATGTCCCCTGCCACAGTCAACGCCTACTACTGGCCCAACACCAACGGCATTACCTTTCCGGCCGGCATCCTCCAACCGCCGTACTTCGACGCTAACGGTGACGTGGCATCAAACTACGGCGCCATCGGTGTGGTCATCGGACACGAAATCACCCACGGCTTCGACGACAAAGGTTCCAAGTTCGACAAGGCCGGCGATCTCAAATCCTGGTGGAGCGACGAAGACCGGGCCGCCTTTGACAGCCGCACGGCCAAACTCAAGCAGCAGTATGACGGTTACGAGCTGGGCGGAACGCATGTCAACGGCGAGCTGACGCTCGGCGAAAACACCGCCGACCTGGGCGGCGTCCTCATCGCCTACGACGCCCTGCAGCGTCATCTGGAGGCGACCGGCTCCCGGGACGACATCGACGGCCTCTCCCCCGAGCAGCGCTTCTTCATCTCCTACGCCCGGGTGTGGCGCGGCAACGTCCGGCCGGAGCTGGAGCAGAACTTTCTAGTAATCGACCCGCACGCTCCCGGCCGCTTCCGGGTAAACGGCGTGCTGCCCAACGTCGACGCCTTCTATGAGGCATTCATAGTCGTCCGGTACGACAAGCTGTTCCTGGCACCCGAGAGCCGCGTGCGAATTTGGTAAAAAAATAATTCCATGGTGGCTACGGCTAGATTTGAACTAGCGACCAAGAGCTTATGAGTCTCCTGCTCTACCACTGAGCTACGCAGCCATGGCATACATTACTGTAATCTATCCTATTTTATGGGAGATTGCGATGATAGTCGACACCTGCGCGCTAACCGAAAGCGCCCCGAGGGGCGCTTAGTGATGATTCCTGGTAGCGGGGGCAGGATTTGAACCTGCGACCTTCGGGTTATGAGCCCGACGAGCTACCACTGCTCCACCCCGCGACGTGACGAACCAGTGGTAAATATACCAGCTTTTACCCCTCAGGGTCAACCTTTACCGCCCAGAAAATCGAGCCACTGACCGAAATTGGACGTTGCCGCGGCCGGTTTGGCCAAAGACGAGGGCGACCGGACGCCGCTTTGATGCGGACTGGGCAAAATCAGGACATCCTCGCCGGGCAGCTGTAGGCCGAGCTTGGCGCGGGCCTCCCTATCCTTGAAAGAGTCTGTCTTGTAATAGGAGATGTTGTATTTGAGCTGCTCCTGCTGGGCCTTAAGCAAACTTATCTCGCCGCGCAGCGTCTCGATCTGGCGATTGAGGACGTAGTTGTGGTAGATGGTCTGCGACAGCACCGCCGCCAAATAGATGGCAATAATGATGCCGACCAAGTTAAAGATGTCGATTGGCGTCACGCGAGGCGGTTTTACCATGAGCCGCCTCCCCCGCCACCGAAGCCGCCGCCACTGAATCCGCCGCCAGCTCCGCCCGATGACGAAACGGGCGTAAAGTTACTGGCCACGCCGCTCGAGAAGTCAGAACCAAGGCTAGAGGCCAGATAAACCGCACTGAACGTCGCCGGATCATAACCGCCGTACCACCCGCTGGCAGGCGCGACATCGATGCCTTCGAACTGTTTGGCCCAGGCCTTTTCCACGCCCAAAGCAATGGCAAACGGCAGCAGCTTGTTGAACCGTTCCGGCGTTTTTTCGGGAGCGTCGCTAAAGTCCAAGCGCGCCTTTTCCGCCACGCTCAAATATTCCTTGAACCCGCGGACCTTGGCCCACTCGTCGGCCCCGGCGGGGGTCATACCACTGGGGCGACGGCATAGGTAAACGACAACTCCGGACAACAGTAGCGACACCGCAACGACCGGCCCGATGATTAACAAATTTCCACGCCAGAAAAAAACTACGACAAATTGAATCAGACCAAAGAAGTTGGTTGCCAGTAACAGACTCGGCAGACCCCAGCGCCACACACTTGGGCGCCTGAAATACCAGCCGCGGCCTTTCATGCGGTCGCCCACATCGTTTTTGACGTCGGTAACGGTTGCGGCCATGGCCGTCCGGTCGATGTCTTTAAGCACCACCGAATCGCTGCCGCCAAACAGCGCGTCAATCAACTTTTGCTCATATGGCTCCAAGGAATCTGCGCTCGATAATTTGTGAAACGTGTAGTCGGCCGCATGGAACAGATCCTTCTTATGTGTTTGCTCGATACGTAAATGGCCGCGTACCGCCAAATCAATCAGTGTGGCCGTGATTTCCGGCATGCCCGATTTGTTGTCGGTGAGCAGCCCGAGCTCGGCTGGCTTGAGACCGTCGGGCGCTTCATATTCAGCCACGATAGTCCGAGACGTCCGCAGCCTCCATTCGGCCAACGCAGATACGATCAGCTGTACCAGCGCAACCAATATTCCAACATTTGCCAAACTAACCAGCAGACCCACAAATGGACTGGGCTTGGGGGGAACATAGGCCGTCAGATAACCCGTGATTGCGCCGGTCGGCAATTCGGCAACAATGCCGAGGCCTTGGGCAGGTGCCAGTACCGCGGCCGTGGCAACTGTTATCAAGTTGCCTTGAATCTGCACTAAGCATTGGTTCTCCTTGGAGCCGGCCAGACCAGTGTAGCAAGCCGAATCCAGCACTGCCACGCTAGACGGCAGCGTCAACGTCAGCGATGCCCGCTCAATCGGCACGTTCCATCCATTACCGGTAACATTGAACCTGAACTCGTCACGATCTTCCCATGGTTGCATGATTGGGCTCAGTACATAATGGATGCGATATACATGGCTGCCTGTCAGCGTCCTGGCCGCATCCCCTAGTTTGAGCGACAATATACCGTCCCTGGAGGTCTGTCCCACGGTGGCTGGATTGCCGTCCTGGCTGGCACCTCTAAATGACACTGTCGGCCGGTACTCCGTGCCTCTGTCGTCGGTGTATTTTAAAGGTATATCGCGATAAATACCGTGGCGGGGAGTGGCACCGAAGTCGTAAGTTATTATTTCAGTCACATCCAGAGAAGAATCGGCGCTAAGCCGGGCCACCGTGGCAAAGTTTGTAATACGCTCGTCTGATTGAGCTCGCGCAGTACCAACGGGTGCCACGGCAACAATCGCAACCGCGGCCAGTGCTAGAAGCAGATGACGCATTTTCATAGCTTAAGTATAAACGTCTGTACCCGTCGGAACAAATGTCTCGAACCGCCTGCTACGGCAAGCGATTATTTGTTATACTAGGGCGGCACCCTACGGGGGCCCGTAGCTCAGTTGGTTAGAGCAGGCGGCTCATAACCGCTTGGTCGCTGGTTCAAGTCCAGCCGGGCCCACCATTGCTTTTATTCATATTATATGTCATTATTTTAGTTGTCCTGTTTCGCACCCAATCTTCGGCCACCGAATGGAGCACTAAATGGCCAGCAAGCGACTGCACATGAACGTCACTGACGACGACGCTGCCAAGATTGAGTCTCGCAGAGGCGATGACACCGCAACCCTCCAAGTTCATCGCTATATCCAAATCGGCGAATGGGTCTATACAACGCTAGACCGAGGAGACAAGATTATGGTTCAAGCCGCCGATGGCACCTCCCACGAAGCAGTGTTCCTTATCCTGTAAAGTGCTTCGCCTAAGTGCGCCCCAATCAACCCGCTCTGCCATTACTTATCCAAATTACAACACACGTGACCTAGCATCACCGATGAACCATCCCGTCAGGGGCAGCACACGCATCACTAGCGAAATAGTGAGGCCTCGCTGCTTTTGGCGGGGTTTAACTTTGTGTCATCGGTTAGTGGCCAACGATATCCAGTTCATCGGAAGCAGTGCGCGATTAATTACGCTGCTCGAGGCGGTTCATGCCCAGTACCGTAGTTGCAATCGAGGGTAATTCCCTTAGAACTTTATACCAGCAGGTAAGCTCCTCCGTTAGCTGGTTCCAATTCGACCAAGTAAGGTCCACCATTGCACTTATGTTCGATTCGTCCGTCCGCTTGTAGTAAAACTGTCATGTCCGAGTCCGTCCGGTTCCACTCAGTTAGGAGCCCAACCCGCGCAATGTCCGCTACAAAAAGACCCCACCGTTGCAGTGAGGTCTTTTCATGATATCGGAACTATGTCGGAACCGATTTAGAAGCTGGCCATGTCCTGGTCAAGGAGGTCGGCGTCAGCGGTGTTGTCGTCGATTCCGGCGGTGTTAAGGCGTGTTTCGGCGGCGGTCAGGTCGGCCTTGGAGGTTACCTGCGGGGCGGGGGCCACGCTGGCTTGGATCGTGTCGGTACTGGCCACATTGTTGCGGTTATTAACGGCCGTCATGACGACGAAGCCTAAGACTCCGACGAAGGCTACTATCAGTACTAGCTCAATGAAAGCGAAGCCGTTTTGACGTAATTTCATTAGTTTGCCCCCTGGGTAGCGGTTGGTTTAACTACGGTCGAGGGACTGGCGCTCGTTGACGGCTCGACCTCGACCGGCTGGACCGATTTAACGGCTACGATGAGGTTCTTGACGGCAGTCCTGTAGGCCTTAAGGTCGGCGACCACGAGCTTGACCTTAAGCTTGAAGTCAGCCACGGAACCCTTGGGGTCGGCGCTGTTGCAAGCGAAGGCATCGGCAGCAGAGAGGGCGGTGATGTCGGTTTGGGCCTTAAGCTTGGCTGCTGCTGCGGCGGCTACCAGGGCGTCATATCCGGCCACGGTGTGACCTTTGGCTGTGTAAAAAGCCTGTGTACGGTCGGAGATTTTGGTGAAGACGGCCAGCTGAGCCGTTGCGCGCTCGGTGATTCGGGTCATCACCTGAGCGACGTGCTTGGTCTTTTTTTCGCAGACGTTGAGCTTGGCAGCGTCTAAACGCTTAGAACCACGGTCGCTCTCAGCTTCAGACTTCTTGGCTTGTTCTGCCTCGGCTACCTTGGCGCGTTCTGCCTGGCTGCTTGTCTCTACGGGGCGGACGGACGGTTTAACGGAGCTTGACGGCTGGACCGAAGGTGAGCCCTCCGCCCCGACGCCGTTCCGAGCAAAGACCGTTCCGGTCATGCCAAGAGCTACGACGGCAACGGCGCCAAGCATCGTGAGTTTATGGGAAAATCTAACCATACGTTTACATATACCTATTTAGTTAGAGTAAGCTTAAACTTTACGGATTTTTCTGACAAGTATGATGTTTAAACAGGGCGGCACGCGCCGCAGTATCCGGTAAGTTCCATCTGATGATTCTTTAGAACATAGCCGCGATCTCGAGCTAGACTGACCAAACTCTCTTCTAGGAGCGCGTCCTCGAATACCACGACGGTTCCACAGTTAACACAGGCCAAATGATGGTGGTGCGGGTCGAACCGGTCGCCGAGCTCAATTAGCTGGTGCCAGCCTGAGGCGACGTCACGCACGAAACCCAATTTTCGGAACAGGGCCACGGTGCGATAAACACTGGCGCGGTCGAGCTGGCCTTCCAATTTGCGGGCTAAATCGCTGGCGGCAATTGGACCGTCGGCCGCATGCAGCGCCTCAAAAACTAGTAATCTAGGTTTGGTTA
>JBBRTI010000021.1:0-11511 GCA_038244585.1 Candidatus Saccharimonadia bacterium
TGGACGGCGGGCGGAGCCAAATCGGCCCGGGCGTAACCGCCGTAGTTGTTCCACGTGCGGAGATCGTACTGGTAGGCACCGTAGTAGCCGTTGCCGGTGTTAGTGGCATAGTTACCGCCGGACTCGCGCTGTCGTATGCGTTCGAATATTCCGGCACTGCCTCCGGCGTAGTTCGCATTCCGCGGGGTACTTGTAACGTGCAGCTGCGGCGCTATGGCTTTGACCTGCTGTTGAGGCGTAGCGTCACTGACACCGGCGGGGAGATCACGATCGGCGGTGGTACCAGTAGGTACCGTGATCTTCTGGCCCGGGAAAATCAAATCCGGATTGGTAATATCCGCGTTGACGTTCCAGAGCGGGCGCCATGAGCCGAGGTTTTCGGCAACCGCTATGGTCGACAGGCTGTCACCCGAGGCGACTTCATGAACTTTGGTAGCCGCAGCAGGAGCTGCCGCCGGTTTCGCAGGAGTGACACTAGCAGCACTGGCGGTGCCCGATAGCAGGGCTGTGACGCCCACGGCCAGGGCCAGCGTTAAAAGGGGTCGTTGCATTAATAGGGGTCCTTTCGTAAACGAGAGGGGTGGAGGACATGGTTATTAACATTGCACCCTCAAGGTATGACTACCATACGGAAACATAAGTTACAGAAGTTAAACAAGACTGACAATTGTAAGAAGTCATTATAATATGGGGATAACTCCAAAACGCGTTTGGTATATCGCTGTATTTTGCGTTTATAACGTTTATGCTTATGTGAAGCTAATGATTGTTCAATCTGTGGATAAATGCCAATTAGTGATTACCTGTTCTTATTTCTAGCTATGTACCAATATGAAGACTGTTCGCATCCTCTTCGAGTAGCCCGCATCCGATATATCGCCCCTACCGAGAGCGCCCCCTGGCTTTTCGCCGAAGGCTTATCGTCTGATTATCCAATCCAGCTGTTCGGGTTATCTATCGGCGGCCGCCAAAGCAAAGACCCCGCCTTTCAGCGGGGTCCATCCTAAAACTGATGAAAGCCCTAGGACTAGTGAAGATCTGGAGAATTGGTTATTTCCAGACTTCAAGGTAATACTGACCCGGTATCACGTTGCCGGCAACCGTACGGCCTCGGATACCCTCAGAGTAGCCCACATCCGTCTGCCATCCTTGGTTACGGAAGACTTGGGCGGCCTCGGCAAGAGCAGCAGTTCCATGACCCTCATGGACGGAGGCATCGCCGCGATTATTCGCAACCAACTGCGGCGAAATGAATGCCACCACTGCCTTGCCACGCTCAGACATAGTCGCCATAAGTCCTGCAACCTTGGCCTTACGGGCGGCGTCGGCTTCTTTCGGGGTCGGGGGAAATGTCGTAGTCTCATCAGACCTTGCGGTCTTTGAGGGTGTTTCGACGTTCGTTCGGGGCATAATCCCTCCAGCTGGAGTAGGACTACCTAGGCGGGCGCTTTCGGCATTATATATTATATGATAATTCATTCAATAAATCAAATATGCGTGCTTACATTCCAGCAAGACCATTGAGATCGATATAATAGCAGCCATTGAGAACTGAACAAAAAGAGACCTATCGCTTACTAGTCTATTACCAATAAGCTATGGATGCTTCGCTCGCCGAACCAGCCGGATCGATTCCGGAGAATCACCAACAGAATAAAAACCTCATATAACGTGGGGTTTTTATTCTGGTAGACCTACTGCTTCCGTTTTGGAACGAAATCGCTACTGAGATAGATCGCTGGTGGCGTTTAAGATAGTTATTATCCTATCCTGACGCTTCAATACGGGATTAAAGATTCGGGGTAAGGGTGGACTTTTATATAGTATCCACCGAAACTATTGCCCCTAAAGGCGGCACAGACGAGCGGGAGTTGGCGCTTTTGGCGCTACTCGACCGACGTCTTCGGCTTCAGGTCATCAGGGATGGTCGAATCGGCGTAGTACGCCGTGGCCTCCTGATAGCCCTTGGTGAGTTCCGCCAGTGCCTCCTTGTCGAAGACGCTGAAAACTCGGACCAAGGCCCAGCCGACCTCACGCGGTGAGAAGCCAGAGTTGCTGTTGCCCCAGGCGATGTTGCTGCCCACGGTTTCCAGAACTTCAGCTGCCCAGTGGCGCGGAATCGAGTGCTGGTCGGGGAAGTGCTGCGTGACGTATGCCAGCATCTCTTCCAGCGACCCCCACGCCTCAGTCTGCGCGTCCTCGGCCATGATAAGCCTCTCTCCCGCAACCGGACCATCCGATTGGGGTGCCCGCGATTCATTTACTATATGCAATAAATCGGAGCAGCCCAGTCGGATTAAAGATAGCTACAGAAGTGGGTACTATGGTAGCATATAAGCATCATTATGTCAAGTTAATGCAACAAAATAGAAGCCTCAGCAAGCTCATTTATAATGAATAAGTTCTTTTTTCGTCCCACAGGGAATGTCGCTACGCGACCGGCTCAGCACCATTTTATATCTTGTACCAATAACCATAAGATGATTCGCTCGCCGAACCAGCCGGATCGATTCCGGAGAATCACCAACAGAACAAAAACCCCACGTAACGTGGGGTTTTTGTTCTGGTAGTCCCAAGGGGAATCGAACCCCTGTTACCGCCGTGAGAGGGCGACGTCCTAACCGCTAGACGATGGGACCGTATTTAGCGGACAACTATGACAAATTAGCATAAAATCACCCTCATGTCCACCGAGCCGGTGTTGCAGGAATAAGTAAACTGAAGCATAATTAAGCGTAAGCACCATGTTGGACCAACGAAACCATAGCCTCACTCTGTTGTCCCGTGTCCAGGCCGCCTTGAGCGGCCTGATTTCCGTGATTATCTTTGCCGTTTACGGACTGAACCCCGAAGCTCTGGGAGATGTCGGAACTTCCATGGCTAACGCTGTGCTGGGCGCCATCGGCTTGGCATACTACATCAGCCTGCACCAGATAATCGGCCGCCGGCATTTGGCGCTTTCGACTCTGCTTCTAACACTCATAACCTCGTTCAACTTCGTCCTGGTTATCGCCACCACCGGCGGGCTTGATTCGCCATATTACTCGCTCTGGCTGCTAGCAATCGTCGTGGCAGGAATCTTCGGCCGCAGAGAAACTCTTATCACGCTGTCCGCTACGCTGGCGTACTTCATGTATGCTATTATTTCTACCGGCTTCGACGGCAAATACCTGGGCGACCATATCGTCCAGCTGGTTATTACCGTCATCGCAGGCGGTTTGGCCGAGTGGGTACACAGCCGTTCCCGCAAGGCCTCTTACGCTCACAACAAGCTGGAAGACCTGAGCGGACAGCTTAACGATGAACAGCTTAAGGCCCAGGCATTGGTTGCCAGCATCGGTGAAGGCGTCATGGTGATAAACGGCAGCCGCCAGATCCAGCTGTTTAACAAGGCCGCCCAACAACTGACCGGCTGGGACGAAAGCAGTGCGTCGGGCATCGACTACAACCTGGTGCTGCTGCTCAAGGATGACAAGGACCAGGAGCTGACTGCGGCCAACAACCCGTTTGAATCGGCTTGGCTCAAGCACGAGCAGGTTACCAGTGACAGCCTATTCATGACCGCTCGTGACGGGCGTAAGATTGCCCTAAACCTGTCTATATCGCCTATTCTAGGCTCTGGAAATACGGTCAGCGGGGCTATCGCCCTGTTCCGCGACATCAGCCACGAGAAGGCGGTGGAGCGCCAAAAAGACGAGTTTGTCTCCACGGCATCACATGAAATGCGCACACCCGTGGCAGCTATCGAAGGCTATATCTCGCTCGCCATGAACCCGAACATTGCCACCATCGACGAACGGGCCATGAAATACCTCACCAAAGCCCACGAGAGCATCCAGCACCTGGGCGAGCTGTTCCGTGACCTGCTGTCGGTAACTAAAGCTGAAGAGGGCAGCCTGCAGATGAAGATCGAGCCACTCAATCTCAGCGAGCTTCTGCAGAGCGTGGCCGACGACATGCAGTTCGTCACCCAGAAAAAAAACCTTACTCTAACCTATCAGTTGTCGAGTTCCAGTGGCAAGGCGCTGGCTCCTATTTACTACGTGGTGGCCAACCCTGAACGTCTTCGCGAGGTAGTTATGAACCTCATCGACAACGCTATCAAATTCACGGTTGAAGGCGGTATTACCATCACGCTCAACGGCGACGAAAAGCTTGTTCAGATTGACGTCAGCGACACCGGTCTGGGCATAGCCGCCGCCGACATTCCTCACTTGTTCCAGAAGTTCTACCGCATTGACAGCTCGGCGACGCGGACCATCGGTGGTACTGGACTGGGGCTGTACCTATGCCGTACCGTCGTAGAATTCTTCAACGGCCGCGTTTGGGTAACCTCGAAAGTCGGCCACGGCAGCAGCTTCCATATCGAACTGCCGCGAATAACTTCTGCCGAGGCTGAACGCATGAAAGCTGCCATTGCCACCTCCGGTCAACCAGAATCACTCCCAAACGGCGCTGCCGTACCAGGATCCGTCGTCGCTCCCGTCCACACGCCGGAATCCGGACCGGCCATTTCCGCGGTTCCAATTTCAATGCCCGTGCCTGGCGCCAGAGCAGTCGGGATCGGGCAGGGACGTCGTGTTAATTAGCCACGACGAGTATATAATGTTGTTAAGCTTAAATTAAACAGGTATCATACAGTAACCATGGCAAAGATCTTACTCGTCGAAGACGACACCAACCTGCGCGAAATTTACTCTGCACGTTTTGCCGCGGAGACCTATGACGTCATAACCGCCAGTGACGGCGAAGAGGCTTTGGCGACGGCCGTCCGCGATCGCCCTGATTTAATCGTCCTCGACGTCATGATGCCGAAGATTTCCGGATTCGACGTGCTGGACATCCTCCGCTCTACGCCCGAAACCAAGGACACCAAGGTTATTATGATGACGGCCCTCAGCCAGGACACCGACCGCCAGCGCGGCGAGAGTCTGGGCGTCAACAAGTACCTCATCAAATCCCAAGTCACCCTGGAAGACGTCGTCAACGCAGTTAAACAGGAACTGGCTGCCGTCTGAGCCTACCCACAGCGCACCGTAAGCGTTAACAAAACAAACCGCTCCCGGTAACGGAAGCGGTTTGTTTTTAGCGATTATTCCAATGCTTAGAGTAGGCTGAGTGACTATGATTGGCTTAGATTAGAGGAAGGAAGACGCTATGGAGTCAAATAAGCCAAACCCCAAATCGAAAGCTACGAAGATGTCGGTTGATAATGATTTTTATGAGACCATGCCGTTGTCCCTAGGCTCTGATTACGTCTACCGTGGTGAAATGATGGAACGATACTCCGGAGCGGACGGTCGCACAGATGAGAACTACGAAGCAAACGTCAGACGCGTGGCCATTGTTACTTTGATTGTCGTCGCGGTTGTCGCGGTAGGCTTCGGCCTCCTGTTCATCCAGAGCATGTCGCTGCTTAAAGACGCTATGCCGATCAACCAGACATCGTCCGGCTCACTCGAGCTTTGACCCTGCCGTTCGATGGCATAAGCGTTAACGCCTTGTTACAATGATGTCATGACTTTTTCAGTCTCGGCGCCGGCCTTCGAGGGCCCATTAGGATTATTACTCGACCTTGCAGAAAAAGGTAAGATTGAGCTTACGGCCATTTCGGTCAGCAGCATCACGGCCGATTATCTGGAGCGGGTTAGCGTAATGAGCGACCTCGAACCAGATGAGCTCAGTGATTTCCTTCGACTGGGTTCTCGGTTGCTGTATATCAAGAGTTTGGCCCTCTTGCCGCGGGAAGCGGCCGATGAGCAGGCCGAGGAGCTCCAGCGCCTCACCTTAGAGCTGGCCGAATACCGCCGTTATCAGCAGGCGGCCAGGACCTTATCCGGACGTCTGGGAGCTCAAACTTGGAACCGAAGCGCCGTAACCAAGCTTCCCACCGAGGAACTGCCGATGCCTGACCTCAGCCTGACAATTCTGCAGGAAGCATTTTCGCGAGCTCTGAAGCGAGCCGTGCCGTTAGCCGGCGGCAGCACCCTGGATCAAGAGCTGACCCAGGATGAAGTTATGGGTCGCCTCAAACAGCGGATTGAGACCGGCGGGTTCGCGCTTTCCGAGGTCCTAGACGCCATCATCGACCGTTACGAAATTATTCTGACTTTTATGGCGCTGCTCGAGCTACTAAAAAGCGGGGAGGCGATTGTTGCCCAGACGGGTCAGTTCGGACCCATAATGATCGAGGCAGCCCATGCCCGAGCTTAGCGACCGTCTCATGGCCTTATTATTTATTGCGGCCGAGCCGGTGGATATAGCCAGCCTGGCGATCGCATTAGAAACGACCGCAGAGGCCGTCTCGGGCGGTCTGGACGGCCTGGCATCCCAGCTGGAAGGCGGACCGCTCCGCCTGTCCCGGCATCATGACCGCTACTGTCTGGTCACGGCCACCGAGCACAGCGACGACGTACGCCGCCTCCTGCAAGCCGAGGCCAAGACCGAGTTATCGCGGCCGGCCATGGAAACGCTGGCCATTATAGCCTACCGCGGTCCCGTCACCAAAGCCTCCATCGACGCGTTGCGCGGCGTGGCCTCCGACACTATGTTACGCAATCTCCGCCAGCGCGGACTGATAGTGGAGCAGGGAACCGCTGACGAGCCCGGTCGGCCTCAGCTGTACGCCGTCAGCCATACTTTTCTGCAGCAAGTAGGTCTGACGAGCCTCGACCAACTGCCTCCTCTGCCCGGACCCGAAAGCCAGACTAATGAGGCTTAACCGTTATGTGGCGGCAGCTTCACGCCTGTCTCGTCGCGGGGCCGATGAGGCCATTGCCGCCGGACGGGTCACCGTTAACGGACAGCCAGGCGTCGTCGGCGCCAGCATCGACGACACTGCCACTGTTGCCCTCGACGGCCGAGTAATCACGCTTCCGCTCGACCGAATCTACGTCGAGCTCCACAAACCAAAGGGTTACGTAGTGAGCCGTAATCAGCAAGGTAGCGCACCGACCATTTACGACCTGCTGCCGCCGGAGCTGCAGTCTCTAAACCCCGTTGGACGGCTGGATAAGGATTCCAGCGGTCTGCTTTTGTTATCCAACGACGGCGATTTCCTTAACCGGGCTATGCACCCCTCTGCGGGCAAGGAAAAAGTTTACGAACTGACACTTGACCGGCCCGTGGCACCGGCAGCCATCAAACGCCTGATCAATGGCGTCGAGCTGGAGGATGGCCCCAGCAAGGTGCGCGTCATCGGTACGCGGGGAGCCGAACTGACCGTAGGGTTGCAGGAGGGTCGTAACCGCCAACTACGCCGTACTGCCCAGGCCATCGGTTACGCGGTCCGGCGGCTCCACCGGGTCAGGTTCGGCGCGGTCGAGCTAGGCAGCCTGGCGGCAGGTGAATTCCGCGTCAGCGGTGAGGCACCCGTATTATGACCTCCATCGCCCTCATAATCGCCCTGGCGTTGCATCTGACCGGGCTGTGGCCGCATCTCACGGCTGGGGCACAGGCAGAAATCGCCCGCAGTGCCCGCGCCAGCCTGCCCGCTCAGCCGGTTGCATCAGCGCCGATTGCCATTCCCGTACAGAGGCAAAACGAGCCGTTAGTCCTCAATCGGACCTCAAGCGTCTATGCCCTCGATCGACGCACGGCCATGCCTCTCTACTCGCAGAATATCGACAAAAAACGGCCGATTGCCTCGGTTACCAAGCTTATTACGGTCATGGTCATCCTTGACCGGCACAAAACTACCGACGTCGTCACTATTGGCAAGCTGCCGGACTACGCCATCGAAGCCGAGACTATGGGACTAAGGCAAGGAGAGATCTTTACCGTCGGCGATCTGGTTACGGCAGCTCTAGTACCGTCAGCCAATGACGCCGCCGACGCCCTGGCCATTTACGACTCCGGTTCCGTAACCGCCTTCACCGCCCGTATGAACGCCAAGATGGCCCAATGGCATATCTCTGGCACTCACTTCGCTAATGCCAGCGGCCTGATCGATGACGGCAACTACGCCACGGCACGCGGCTTGGGCCAAATAGCTATGCTCGCCATGACTCAACCTTTTATCGCAGTCACGGTAAAACGACCCTCCGCCGTCATTACTAATGCTGCCGGGCAGACTTTTAGCCTGACGAGCACTAACCGCCTCTTGGCTACGGGGGATTTTTATGGTATAAAAACAGGATACACCGAAGCCTCAGGTGAGTGCTTCATTGGTATTACCAAGATAAGCGGGCACGAAGTCGTGACCGTGATGCTTGGCGCGGACGATCGTTTCGGCGACACCCGTACATTAGTTAACTGGATCTCTCAAACATGGCAATGGCTCTAACATCATCCGAATGGGGAAGCATCTAATGGCTGCTCAGTATCCCCTCGTCGCAATCGTCGGCCGGCCGAACGTCGGTAAATCCACCTTATTTAATCGTCTGACCGGCACGCGCAGTGCCATCACCCATGACCGTGCCGGTACTACCCGCGATGCCAACTACGGCAACGTGGATTGGCGCGGCATGCGCTTTACTATCGTCGATACGGCCGGACTTAGCCGTGCTGATGGCGAAATTGAGTTGCAGGCCCAGGAACAGATCAAAGCCGTCGCCAGTACCGCCGCGGTCATCGTCGTCGCCGTTGATGCCGCCACCATGGTCACCAGTGAAGATCTGGACGCCGCCCGCCTAGCCCTTAAAACCGGTAAGCCGGTCATTTTGGCGCTGTCAAAATCTGATACTGCCGGCAACCTCATCGCCGACGAATACCGCCGTCTCGGCATATCGGACATCATCCCAGTGTCGGCCATACACGGCCGCGGCACCGGCGACCTCCTGGACGCCATGACTGAGAAACTCGATCGCGTACCAGTCAAGGAAGAAGAGGCTCCATTAAAACTGGCTCTCATCGGCCGGCCAAACGTCGGCAAGTCCAGCATCTTAAACGCCCTCATCGGTAAGCAGAAGTCTATCGTGTCCGAAATCGCCGGGACCACGCGCGACGTCACCAGCGACTTCATCAAGGCCCATAACCGCGAGATTGAACTTATCGACACGGCCGGCCTCCGCCGCCGTGGCAAGATTGAGCCCGGCGTCGAGAAGTACAGTTCGCTGCGCACTCTCACGGCCATTTACGAAGCCGATGTCTGTGTGCTGGTATTGGATGCCAACGACGGCGTCGTCGCCACCGACCTCAACATCGCCGGACAGGTCCTGGAGGCAGGCAAAGGTCTGATTCTGGTCATGAACAAATGGGACGTCGTGGACAAAGACGACAAGACCCAGGCTGTCATGACGAGCAAGCTGCGGGCTGACTTCCAATTTGTCCACTGGGCGCCGCTGATCTATACCTCCGCCGTTACCGGTCTACACGTGACCAAAATCCTGGATCTAGTAGTTGAAATTGAAGCGCGTCGCAAAATCGTGATGCCGACCGGGCCGCTCAACCGTCTCGTCGAGTCACTAGTCGCCAAGCAGCCGCCAGCCGGTCTCAAGGGCAAGTTCCCCAAGGTTAACTACGTTACACAGACCGGCTCCAACCCTCCCACTATAACCGTCTTCTGCACCTACCCCGACCTCATCCACTTCAGCTACCGCCGCTACATGGAGAACAATATTCGCGAAAACTACGACTTGGTCGGCACGCCCATTCACCTGGAATTCCGTCACAAGCACGGCGATGAGTTGAGGCACAAGACCAAATGAAGCTGATCATCGGCCTTGGCAACGTCGGTTCCCGGTACGCGCGTACGCGCCACAATATCGGCTTTATGGTGGTGGACGAGCTGGCATTTCGGTTTGATGCTACATGGAAGCTAAGTGCCAAACTCAAGGCTGCAACCTCCGCTCTGGAGATAGACGGGGAGAAGGTAGTACTCGCCAAACCCAACACCATGATGAACCTAAGTGGGGAGGCAGTTCAACGTATCATCCAGTTTTACAAGGCTACGCCAAATGACGTGTGGGCTGTCTACGATGACGTGGATACGTCGTTTGGCCGCATGCGTGTGAGACACAGGGGCAGTGCCGGAGGTCATCAGGGCGTTCGCTCACTCATACACCACATCGGTGAAGGCTTTTTGCGCGTGAGAGTGGGTATTTCGCTCAACGACCGCGCCGTCGAGCCGAGCGAAATCTATGTCCTGAAGCCGTTTACGGTTGAGGAGATCGCTATGCTTCCCGGGGTGGTTCAAGGTGCCGCGGAGACGATTGCGGGCTGGGTAGGCGGTGACCAGACCAGTCCAGATGAAGTGACGATCGACCTAAGATGATGCTGGTATGTCTGACGAATATCACTATTTTATAAATAGGTTGACTTAGGATTTGTACTATTGACTAAACACCCGTTGTTAAGTCATAATGATATAGTTATTTTGGAGTCAGAGGTAACACGAGGGCAGTTTTATTAAACCGCTTTTTCGTGTGCCCATCCATAATGCGCATATTGACATGTCAGATTGCACAATAATGATATTTGAATTCGTGCTGTCCGTGATTTTTTTGGGAGCGCTACTTAGTTTATTCGTAAATTCAGACTAATAGATTGAGTAGCGTTCCCAAACAGGAAAGCCTGGCATCCAGCCAGAACTCCGAGTGTCTCGAGAAAGGCACTTATCATGCACAGAACACCAAGGGGCACAGGACGCCCGCAAGGGCTAAGGTTGTTGCCGAACAAACTCAGGCTGATGTCTGGGATTACGGCTTTTGCTTTCGCGGTCCTTGCAGGTGCAGGGGTAGTCAACGCTATTTCTGCCAGTGCCCACACGGTCACCGAATCGTCGGTTACCTGCACCGCAGCTCAGATCAGCTTCAACAGCTTCCCAGCCGGCCAAAACGTGGTATCAATTACCACCAAAGTAGGTCAGGAAGCGGCAAAAACCGTTAACAGGTCGTTCACTGGCACGTCCGGTACGGCTTCCGTACCTATCACGAAGTCAAACGACGACGTGACCATCAGCGCTAGCTGGAAAGCCGACGGTGGTGGGTCCTACGGCCCCGTTGTCAAACATCGTGACGGGTGTGGCAGTCCGCCGCCGCCACCGCCGCCAGTTTGTGTGAGCAACCCCAGTAACGCCGACTTCACAGTCGGATACAAGCCCGGGACCGCCTTTGAGGCACATGCCGCATATGTCGGATCCAAACCGCTCTGCGAAGGGGTTACCAGGACAGTGTCGCTGAACTCCTACCAGACCGAAGGCCCCACTTGGGAAACCTCCGGAACGCAGAAGTTCATAAGTCACGACCAGGTGACACTGAGCGCCAGCAACACACAGGGAGACTTGAAGGTGCTGCAGCCTAGCTGCTTCTACCAGACGGACCTGTATTGGGGCAGTATGCGCTTTGACGGTACCCCCGGAAACGGCCCTGTACCGAATTTCTCGAAGGGCATTAACACCCCGACAAACCTGATTGCCGCTCGTAACGGTGGTACCGGCTGCACTCCGCCGCCACCGGTTGACGTCTGCAAGAACATCCCCGGCAATCAGTCGGAGGTGCCAGCAGGCATGGTGAGGGATGATGCAGGCAACTGCACCACTCCGCCGCCACCGCCGGTTGACGTCTGCAAGAA
>JBBRTI010000022.1:0-11444 GCA_038244585.1 Candidatus Saccharimonadia bacterium
CGACCAGGCGTGGCTCCAATTGGGTATCTGAATAACGGCCTTGGCGAGGATAAGATTATTGTCGATCCGGTGCGTGCACCAGTCATTATTGAAATGTTCGAGAGAGTCGCCAAACAAGCGGCTACCGGGCGAGACCTCAAGCGCTGGCTCGATACTAGTGGATTTGAAACCAAGAGCGGCCAAGGACTGGTCTTAAGCCATATCTACCGGACATTAAAGAACCCTTTCTACTACGGGTGGTTTAAATACCCTACAACCATCGATACCTGGCATGAGGGTAAACATAAGCCACTGATCACCAAAGAGCTGTTTGACGAAGTCCAGGTACAGCTGACAGTAGCACCGAAAGCACCAGCGGGCAGCAAAGAGTTCGGATTCACGAGGATTATGAAATGCGGAGCCTGTAAAACCGGGATTACAGCCGAGGAGAAACGCAAGATTCTAAAAGACGGTCAGGTTAGGCACTATGTCTACTACCACTGCGGTCGGGCAAATGACTTGGACTGTAGTCAGCCCTACATTCGCGAGGGTGATCTCATGATTGAGCTCCTCGGCCTGATTGATGAACTGCCAATTGATGAGATTGGTGCTCAAGAGAAGTTTAAGCAAGAAATCGAACGATATGAGAAATTTGCCAATGGCATATTGGGGCAAAGTCCGGTGGAGTCGAGTATGCCGACGATTGATCTGCGCGCTTACGCCAAATACGTACTGCAAGAGGGTACGAGAGAAGAGAAGCGCGAGATTCTGAGCTATGTGACGGGTGAGATCTTCTTGAGGGATCTCAAGGTCTATGTTGAGAAGAAAACTAGACGTAAAAAAAATTTAGTTAGGTCAGTTCGAATCCCCTCCCCATGCGAATGGGAATGATTCGAACTTGATGATTTTGAGGGCTTATTTTTGGTTCAAAAATCCCGCCCCTTCCACCTTATATAAGGGTTAGGGGGACGGGTCGAAAAAGAAAATAATAACTGGCGGAGGGGGTGGGATTCGAACCCACGGAGCTTTCGCTCGCCGGTTTTCAAGACCGGAGCACTCGGCCACTATGCGACCCCTCCGTGCCCACCTATTGTAAGCACCAGACAGCGATTTTCAAAGCCAGGATATCCTTAACCATAACCATAATGTTGTACAATCGCGAAGGTTTCGGCCATAATAGGAG
Organism: Candidatus Saccharimonadia bacterium; assembly: GCA_038244585.1. Classification (GTDB taxonomy): domain Bacteria; phylum Patescibacteriota; class Saccharimonadia; order UBA4664; family UBA4664; genus UBA4664. The sequence goes on from JBBRTI010000022.1 coordinate 1,163, forward strand.
CCAATAAGGACACCCTATGGACGATCGCAACCCCGCTCCAGTTCTGCCTCAAGATCAACTTGACGCCCCGGCCGCTGACGGCCAGGAAACCGTTGACGCGCCTGAGACCGAGTCCGATAAAGAGTTTGCCGACGAGACTACGGATACGGCCGACGAGCTTGAGGACGGCCAGGACAATGAAATTGCCTTCTCCTGGCAAGCCAGCGAATACGTCCACCATCACAAAGGCAAAGGTTGGTACCTTGGCCTATTCGTGGTTGTCGCGGTGTTGTCGGTTGTGGCCGGTTTTATTCATCAATGGCTTAGCATAGGCGTTTTTGTGGCCATGGGAGCTGCTATCGCCGTCTACGCCCAGAAGCCGCCGCGCGTCCTGACCTATGACCTGGACAACCACAGCGTGACCATTGAAGGCAAGACTTACCCCTACAAGAACTTCCGTTCCTTCGGCGTTATCAGCGACATTGAATGGCACACTATCGACCTTGAACCTACCCAGCGCTTCATGCCCCGTCTGACCGTCCTGTTCGGCGATGAGGACTTCGACGCCATCGTCGACCACTTGTCTATCCATCTACCGCGCACCGATCGTCAGCCTGACGTCATTGAACGCGTCACCCGCTATCTGCGTTTTTAAAGGTCCGGGCTTCACGAACAGCCTCAAATATGCTATCGTCGGTAAGTTAAGTCGCGCGCCTGTAGCTCAGTGGATAGAGCATCGCCTTGCGGTGGCGGGAGTCGCAAGTTCAAGTCTTGCCAGGCGCACCATGATAAAACCCTCACTGTTGTGGGGGTTTTGTTTTATTGGCCCGAAAAAGCTCGTGCTATATTTGAAGTGTTCCGTTGCGTTCCCGCCCGATCTTAGAAATGAGCGTCAATGAAGCTTTCGTTAGCATTCAAGGTAATTAGGTACCGGCTCAAACAGTTGAACGACAAGCTCTTTGGCCCTGCAACCACCCACGAAGTTCGTGACCCTGGTGCCGCATTCAATTTTGTGATCGTGACGGTCTACAACCGCAACGGCAGCGTCAAGATTGTCTACCAGGTAAGAAAAAAGTCACTACGGCTGCCTGCATCTCGCTCATGAGCGATACAACCTACATACGACCGGAGCGTAAGCTACGGTCGATTTTTATGCGATAACTCCCCAATCAGCCTCAAATATGCTAAATTGAGGTGGTTGAAGCGGCAGCTCAGTCCCCTGCCAATAATGTTGTCAACGACTATAAGAGTTTTCATAGAGAAACAGCTTATGTTTACTATCCTGGAGAGGTCGCATAGTGGACTAGTGCGCCGCACTCGAAATGCGGTGAGGCTGCAAGGCCTCCGAGAGTTCGAATCTCTCCCTCTCCGCCAAAGAAAAGACCCGCATACCAGCGGGTCTTTTCTTTGGCGGAGAGGTCGAAGGCTTGATTCAGATTCTCTATGAAAATGCTTATGCTGAAAGTTTCAGCCTAGGGACGCCCGTTTTGAAGTCGCCCTAGCAGCACCTGCTGGGCGTCAACGCCGGCCGTGTCCTTTTGGGCCCTCAGAACGGCAATCAGGCCGCTTCGGGCCGCGATGCTCGACGGATCAAGTGTAATTGCCTCCTGGTAGAGCTTGGCTAGAGTCGGCAGATCGTCAGTTCGGCCATCGGCTCCGATCAGACTTGCCAGGAGAAGATTACGGGGTACGCTGACCTCGGCACCCTCCAAAACACCTCTTGAGCTTATTTGAAGCCCTGTAGCGCGCAGCTCAAGGGCGAGCGTCACTTTGGACCCTCCCGCTCTCAACACCCGCTGCAGGGCCTGTGGTGAGCTCACGCTGGCCTTCAAATCTTCAATCCGCTCGCGCTTCCCCGCTACGCCGTAAGCCAGCGCCGCCAAGACGGCATCCGTTTGGGTATAACCTGCTCCGCTCAGCCGGTCGGCGGCCGTAACGGCCAGGGGCGTATTGCCGGCCTCAAGGGCGACCTTAAGGCGGACGCGGTCGGCTTCCCTCCCCTCCCCCGCTCCAATGAGCGTTGCCAGGGCGGCCTGGGGCCGGCCGGCAGTCAGCTGCTCGTCGGCTACAGCAGTTGCGGCAGCCTGGTTATGCGAATCGAGCAGGTAGGCCAGGCGGAAGTCCATCTGGGCCTCATCCCCACCGGCCCGCTTCCCTGCTGCGCTCAGGCTGGCGGACTGCTCCCGGCAGTACGCCGAAACCGCCGGCCAGGCAGAAGCTGCAAGGCCGGCGGTGAGCACGATTATGAGGCTGGCTAAGGCCAGGAATTTACGGTTGGGGGCTGAAGGCTGCAAGCTGCTCATCTAGCTTTGATAGTAGCACGAGCACCTCCTCTCGGCGATCCTTGGTCTCCTGGACCACGGCCGGCGGTGCGCTTTGGACATAGCGAGCGTTAGCGAGCTTGGAGTCCAGGCCGGCCAGGTAGCCCTGCTGCTCCCCTTTTTGCTTAGTCAGGCGGTTGACGATGCCTTCGCGGGACTGCGGGTCGACCTCGATCCAGGCTGGCGATTCCGAACTCTTGATCAGCATGCCGTGGGATGCGGGGTCCAGTTTGAGCTCGGCCTGGCGGACGAGTCCGGCGATTACTTCCCCGTTGGCGTACCATATCGAGCTGCCGGAATGAGCCAATATAAGCTTGTCCAGGCCAAGACTGGCCCGAGTCGCGCGGATTTCAGCGACTATTTGCATGACGTTCTCGAACTCACGGGGCGAGTGGTTGTCAGACACGATATCTGTTCGTATTTTGTTCGCATCCGGCCAGTCGGTAACGATGAGCTGGGACGAGTGCCAAGGCAGTTCTTTCCAGATGGCCTCGGTAACGAAGGGTGCAATCGGGTGGGCGAGCTTGAGGATGGTGCCCAGGCCGAAGATGAGCATGTCATGATTAACCTCAATTTTGGAGGCCTCAAGATACCAATCGGCGAAGTCGTCCCACAATAGGGAATAGACCGCTTGTCCCGCGTCACTGAAGCGGTATTGCTCGATTGCCTCGGTGACGTCTTGGACGGAAGTGATGACCCGCTCGGCAATCCAAGCGTCGGCGGTAGAGGTGGCCACGGGAGCGGCGGGGGAGTAGCCTTCGGGCAGCTGGCCCAGGATGAAGCGGGCTACGTTCCAGAGCTTGTTGCAGAAGTTGCGGTAGCCCTCGATTTTGGCTTCGGATAGGGAGCCGTCGTTGCCGGGCGTAATTCCGATGGTGAGCGCCAGGCGGAGGGCGTCCGTGCCGTATTTCTCGGTCATTTGCAGCGGGTTAATGACGTTGCCTTTGGATTTGGACATCTTTTTGCCGTGCTCGTCGTTGATTAGACCGTGAAGATAGACGGCGCGGAAGGGGACTGAGCCCATGCGGTAGAGGCCGAACATGGCCATTTTGGTGACCCATTTGGTGAGGATGTCTCGCCCTGTCTCCATGACGCTGGTAGGGTAGAACTGGTCAAGGTCGCCGGTGGCAGCCAGAGTGGCGTAGGGCCACTGGCCGGACGAATACCAGGTGTCGAAGACGTCGGTTTCGGCCCGGTAGTTGCCAGCTCCGTAGTAGTTTGCAGCCTCGTTTTCGTCGGCCGTGACCAGGTAGGCGTCCTTGGTCGGGTCGTTCGAGGTCTTGTAGAAAACGGGGATGCGGATACCGAACCAGTTTTGGCGGCTGATGTTCCAATCGTACTCGTTGGCCAGCCAGTCGAGGGAGGTTTTTTTGAAACGCTCGGGGACGATCTTGATTTCGTCGTGCTCGATAGCCGCTATGACCTTGGCGTTGGGTCCGGCTACGCGCATATACCACTGCTCAGTGATGAGCGGCTCGATGATGGTGCCGCAACGGTCATGGGTGCCGACGCTGTGCTCGATAGGGGAGGTAGCGGTCAGTTTGCCGACGGCTTCCAGGGCGGCCACCACGGCGGCGCGGCCCGCTGTAACACTCAGGCCGGCGAACTCGTCGGGGACGTTGATGAGCTTGCCGTCCAGGTCGACAACAGCGATTTCCGGAAGGTTGTGGCGCTTACCGATTTCAAAGTCGTTCTTGTCGTGGGCGGGCGTGACCTTGAGGGCGCCGGTGCCAAAGCCGGTCTCAACGTGGGCGTCAGCGATGATGCCGACAGGCCGGTCGACCAGCGGGATGACCGCAGTTTGACCTACGAGGGCGGTGTAGCGGGCGTCCTCGGGATTAACGGCCACAGCAGCGTCGGCGAAGATGGTTTCCGGCCGCGTCGTGGCGATTTTGACGGTGCCGTAGTCGAGGGTGTAGAGGCTGTCGGTGCGGTCGACGAATTTGACCTCGATGTCGGCGAAGCTGGACTGGCAGTTGGTGCACCAGTTGACGATACGGTTGCCACGATAGATGAGGCCGTCGGCATGCATTTGTTTGAAGGTGGCGTAGACAGTGTCGACGATGTCGCGATCAAGGGTGAATTTGAGGCGGCTCCAGTCGGCAGAGAAGCCGAGGCTGCGCATTTGACCGACGATGTTGGGCTGGTTGGCGCGGGTGAAGGCCAAGGCGGCGTCATAAAAGGCCTCACGGCCTAGGTCGTAGCGGCTTTTACCCTGTTTTGCCAGTTCACTCTCGTAGACGATTTGGGTTTCAATGCCGGCATGGTCGGTGCCCGGGAGCCACAGGGTTTTGTGACCCTGCATGCGGCGGTAGCGGACCAGGATGTCCTCGATGACGTACATGGCATGGCCCGTGTGCAGGTCGCCGTTAGCATTGGGCGGCGGCATGATGATTGTGAATGGGTCCTTTGGCGCCTGGAGGTTGGGCTTGAATGCGCCGGATTCCTCCCACGCCTCATAAATGGAGGCTTCGTGTTTTTTTGGGTCATAAGCTTTATCAAGCTCAAAGCTGCTCATGGATCGTGTTCCTCTCAACGTTGTCGTTATGTGGCGAGGATCGCCGGGTTGGTTTGTTGGGCTTATTGTAGCGGTTTGCCCGCGATGGGGATAGCGTAGGAACGTTGCGGGTCAAACATACCGATGCTGGTCCAGGCGCTCGGATGCGAGGCGCAAGGTCTGCGTCAGCCGGGGGATTGATTGTTCCAGTTGTTTCCAGCCTCGCTTGGTTAGGCGATAGGACTTGCGGAAAGAGTCGTTTGCAGGCTCGATTAGCCCTACGGCTTGGAGCCGCCTTAGGTTCAAATAGAGGGTCGGTGGCTTAATATACGCAGCTGCTGCCGAATCGCTGATTAGTTGCTGCCCAATTTCTGCTCCGTTGAGCGGGCCGATAGATAACGCCAGTAAGATGGAATGTTCGTGAGTGGTGGGCGTCATGTATTCGAGAGTATTTCTATATTATAGAAATTGCAATTATTTTCCCCCTCAAATTGCAATCCTATTTCTATAAAATATAAATACGTTTGAACAAGATAAGGAACAACCACAATGTGACAATGGCCTACCGGAAACCGGTAGGCCATTTTTGTTGCGTGAGGTGGTCACGGAGAACTGGGGCAGATCAGGTTGTGTGGTGTGGAGACTCGTCGCGCACGCTCGCTTCGAAGCTTCCGCCACAAGCTTCTTCCAGATAGTTACTGACGGCGGTAGCGACCTCGGTGGCCGCCGGATTTCCAAGCGTCTCAATTGTGAAGCATGACGTTTGCTTCTTGTGGGTGACGCTGCAGGGGCCGGTCAGTATTCCTCGGTTTCGGAGGCTGCCTTTGATCTCGGCAACAAGGACGCCGTCAGGTAGTAGGTCATGGTCAATGAGGCGGGTGTCAACTCGTATAGTCGTCATGGAGGTTGCCAATCTGCAGGGCCCGGAGGGCGGAAGATGAAAGTGGACTTTACTATAGTACACGATTTCGTTGCCGAGATGACGCGGAAAACCTCGGCTCAACAGGATAGCGGCTCACCGAAGAAATGTCGGTGAGCCGCGGTGGGTTACGGGAATGTCTTACTTCAGGCCCAGTTGTCAATCCACTTAGCTGGGATGCTTGCCAATATTGCGTGGCCGTTGTCATGGTGGGCCTCGGTGACGTCCACTTCAGTGCCGTGAATATCGCTTCGTCCAATGACTCTGCGCAGAGCTTGCTCGATGGAACCATCGCGGGTCCACAAGCCATAGCGTCCGGACGAGAGCTCGCTAAACCACAGAACACCAACTGCGTCCGAGGTGCTTTCTACGGCTGCCGCCGCGGTTTCGGCTTCTTCTCTCTGTTGGAAAATAAAGAGGCTGTTTACATCAATGAAGACGACAGACACTTGAGCTCCATTTCTGAACGGATAACAGGTGAGGGACTAGTTGTTTATAACATGATTCTTAAGAAATAGCAATTAATGGCTGAGGCTGGGATCGGCTTTTAGCTCAAACGGCGATGTTATTTGGCCATTTTGAGCCAAAAAATAGCACATAGATGCGATCATGGCGCCGTTGTCGGTGCAAAGTTGGATTGGCGCGTAATACATTGGAACCGGCACCACGCGGGAAACTTCCTCACGCAGGCGGCTGTTGGCCGCCACGCCGCCGGCGATGACCACGGTTGCGGGCTGGAACTCGCGGTACGCCTTTAGCAGGTTGGCGGTCAGGGTTTCGCAGACTGTGCGCTGGAAGCTGGCGGCCATGTCGTACTTCTGCGAGTTAGTGAGGCGGCCGGGCAGCTCGGAGCTGGGCGTGCGGAAGTCGCCGCCGATTTCACTTTGCAGGGTTCGCAGGACGGCGGTTTTGAGCCCACTGAAGCTGAAATCATAGGTGTCGCCCATGTTGGCCCGTGGCAGTTTGTAGCGGTTCTCGTCGCCCTTTAGGGCCGCCTGGCCGATGCTGGGGCCGCCGGGGTAGGGGAGGCCCATCATTTTGGCGACCTTGTCGAAGGCTTCGCCGGCGGCGTCGTCCCGCGTGGCACCCAGGAGTCGGTATTCCAACGGGCTTGTGAAGTAGAGCAGGTGGGAATGGCCGCCGGATACGCTCAAGGAGATCATAGGAAACTGCGGCTCCGGGTCGATAAGGAAGTTGGCGAAGGTATGGGCCACAACATGATTGACGGCGTAGAGCGGTTTGTCGCGGACAAGCGCAACGGTCCGCGCCGTGAGCGTGCCGATGAGCAGGGAGCCGAGCAGACCAGGCCCTGAGGTCACGGCGATGCCGTCGATATCGTCCCAACTACAGCCGGCCCCATCCAAAGCCTGCTGGATGACCGGCAAGATGACTTCGATGTGGCTGCGCGCCGCTACTTCCGGTACCACGCCGCCGTACTGGGCATGGATATCTATCTGGGAGGCAATGACGTTACTCAACACCTTGCGGCCGTCTTCGACGACGGCGGCGGCGGTCTCATCGCAACTGGTTTCAATTCCTAGCAGTTTCATGAGGCTGATTGTAGCATCATGGGCAATTCGGCGCAGTCTCAGCTACAATAACGCTATGGAACTTATCGAAATCACCGTACGCGCGAAGTGGGATCAGTTCGTGTCGGCCAGCACCTGGGGACACCCGCTGCAATTGTGGGGCTGGGGCGAGGCCAAACGGGCCAATAACTGGACTCCCCACCGGCTGGCCATTATGGACGGCGACGCCATTGTTGCCGGGGCGCAGGTCCTGCTGTGGCCCATTCCTCGACTCGGCCGCAAGGTGGCTTATGTGCCGCGCGGACCCGTTACAGATCCTCGGCAGGCCGAAGTGCTGCTTGGGCTGCTCGTCGAGTGGGCCCGCCGGCACGACGCCTTGTACCTGCGCATTGAGCCCAGCTGGCTGGCCGCCGAACTGCCGGCCGAATGGAAGCGCTCGCCGCACGCCATCCAGCTCAAGGAAACCTACCTCATCGACCTGACCAAGCCCGAGGCCGAACTGCTTGAGCCGATGGCCCGCAAGCACCGTCAATACATCCGCAAGGCCGAACGCGACGGAGTAACGGTGACCCGCAGCTCGACGGACGCCGGGCAGGTGGGCGCGATGTATGACATTTACTGCCACACGGCGGCCCGGGCTGGCTTCGGCATTCACGATAAGGAATACTATGACCTGCTGTTCGCCGAACTGGGCGAAGGAAACGTATTATACATGGCCTCAGTTGACGGCCATCCTTCCGCCTTTTTGTGGCTGTCGCGGGCGGGTAAGACTGTTTATGAGCTCTACGGCGGCGTGACCGACGCCGGAGGCGAGGCTAAAGCCAATTACTTCCTCAAATGGACAGCTATCCAAGAGGCGAAACGCGATGGCTACGAGTTGTACGACTTCAACGGCCGCCTCAACGAGGGCGTGAGCCGCTTCAAAGAGGGATTCGGCCCCAGCGAGACGGACTGGATCGGCACTTGGGATTATCCCTTCAACCAGCTTGGCTACCAGCTATGGGAGCGCCTGTGGCCGATTGCCAAACCCATCGGACGCCGCCTGATGAACGTTATAAATCGAGGGTAAGGCTGACCGGGCAGTGGTCTGAGCCCATGACGTCTGGATGGATATCCGCCGCTACAACCCTGTCCTTTAAGGCTTCCGATACCAGGAAATAATCGATACGCCAGCCGACGTTGCGTCCGCGGGCGCCGCCGAAGTTGCTCCACCAGGTGTAGTAGCCGTTGCCCTGCTTGAACAGACGCAAGGTGTCGACGAAGCCGGCGTCTACAAACGCCTGAAAGCCGGCCCGTTCCTCGTCGGTGAAGCCCTTTTTGCCCCGGTTGGGCTTGGGGTTGGCCAGATCCAGCTCGGTATGGGCAACGTTGAGGTCGCCGCAGAAGACGACGGGTTTGGTCTCCTCCAGCCGCTTGCAGTAGGCCAAAAAGGCCGGATCCCAATGGTTTTGGCGCAGGGGGATGCGGCTTAAGTCTTCCTTGGCGTTGGGCGTGTAGACGGTAACGATATAGAACTGCTCGTATTCGGCGGTCAGGACACGGCCTTCCGTGTTGGGGTCGCCGTAGGCATCGTCGGTCATGTCGTATTTTTGCTTGATGTCTTCGGGCAGGCCATGGATGATGCTGATTGGCTCGAACTTACTAAGAATGGCCGTGCCGGAATAGCCTTTTTTTACGGCCGAGTTGACGTAGGTGTGGTAGCCGTCCAAGCCCATTTGGATTTCTTCCGGCTGGGCCTTGGTTTCTTGCAGGCACAGGATATCAGGCTGCTCAGCTTCGATAAACGGCCTCAGGGCTTCTTTGCGGATGACGGCACGGATGCCGTTAACGTTCCAAGAATAGATTTTCATAGGCGTATTGTAGCGGGTTTAGGCTACAATGGGGACATGAAAATTGCTTCGACAGCAGAATTATCCCGTTGGGACGAGCTGGTGGCTGCCAATCCGGACGGCGGCAACGCCCTCCAGACACTCGCTTGGGGAGATTTTAAGGGTCGGTGGGGATGGACGCCCCGGCGGTATGTCGCCACGGTCAACGGCAGCGAAGTGGCCATCCAGTTCCTGAGCCGCCGCATCCCGCTGCTGGGCGAAGTCTGGTATTGCCCTAAGGGACCCGGAGTTACCGCTCAGGCCGACCTGCTTGATCTCGTGAAGCAAATTAATGCCGCCGATTTGCCAGCCGTCTTTGTGCGGCTCGAGCCCGAGGTTCTACAATCTGAGGCGGACAACAAACGGCTGGCCGCCGCCGGCCTCGTCAAAGCCGCGCGGGATCTCCAGTCCAAGTCCACTATCTTTGTCGATTTATCACCGGGAGAAGAGGGAGTGCTGGCGAGCTTCAATCAAAGCGCCCGCCGCAATATCCGCAAAAGCGACGCCGGCGGTGTAGAGGTGGTGCCGGTGGAGGCAACCGAGGCCAACCTCGAAATTATGTTCCAGCTCATGCAGGCCACCGAGGCTCGGGCGGGCTACGGCCTGCGGCCGGCAGCCTATTTCAAGGATTATTGGAAAGGTCAGATTGACGCGGGACAGGGCCAGCTCCTGTTCGCCTCGCACGACAGTGACGTGCTGGCCGGCTTGTTCGTGACTTTTATCGGTGCGCGCGCCTGGTACAAGGACGGCGGTTCGTTCGATCTCAAACGCGAGCTCCAACCGAGCTACGCCATGCAGTGGGGGACGATGAGTTGGCTTATCGGCCGGGGCATCACGAGTTACGACATGGTCGGTGTGCCCAATCCTGACGAAATCGGTAGGGCTAATGCGCGCCAGGGCCTCTACGACTTCAAATCCAAGTTCAATCCGCTAGTCACCGAGTTCATTGGCTGTTGGGACCTGCCGCTGAACGAGAGCAAGTACGGATTATGGCTGAAAATAGGGGAGAGGGTCGCCGGAAAGCTGGCCAACCGGTCGCCCGAAAAGTTCTTGTACTAATCTAATAAGGAATTATCATGTTTCGCAAAGCGGTCAAACGTCTCATCCCTCGACAATTCTTCGCCACTCTTGAGCCGTACGGCCATCTGGCCGAAGCTATTATCTGGAAC
>JBBRTI010000023.1:0-11389 GCA_038244585.1 Candidatus Saccharimonadia bacterium
CGCTCGAGTACGTCGTCGAAGGCGTTACGGGCACCCTGTTTGCCGAGCAGACGCCGGAAGCGCTGGTGGCGGCAGTGCGGCGGTTTGAAGGCATGTCGTTCGATGACGCGACGCTGCGTCAGGCGGCTAAAAAGTTTGACGTGAGCGTCTTTCGCGAAGGAATACGGGAGTTCGTGGAGCGGAAATGGGGGGAGTTTGAGGGAGGCGAGGCGGAATCTGCTGATAGTGAGTAGTTGGCCGCGGTGCGGTGGTGGTTTTTGCCCTAGTCGGGGCTTTTTTTGTTTCTTCTTGTAAGGGTGAGAGGTGTTTGCTGTTTAAATGGGGTTTTTTGCGTCGATGAGGCTTTTTGCTTGGCGTCTGCCTTTGTTTTTTGCAAGCCGAGTTCAGTTTGATTCTGGCAGGGTTACTCTGCTCGCGGGGTAGAAAGGGGGCTGGATTTGGCCCACCTCTTAACCTGGCAGTACTCTTTTTGCGAATAGCGGTAAAATACCGCCATTTTAAGCACTTTCAATAGCGGTATTTTACCGCTATTATAATAAGCAATGGCAACTTACTCACTCATCAACGATGAGATTTCACTCAGCACTCTTGATCTCCATATTTTGGTGTCGTTACTAGACGGGCCGAGCAACGGGTATGATCTAGCGCGATCGTGCGAAAAGCTGATGGGTCGCACATCGCCACTCAATACAAGCAACGTTTATAAAACCCTCAAATCTATGCAGAAGATGATGTTGGTCGCTTCAGTAGCTAGCAAGACGGTTGATCGGCGCCAGAAGACCGTTTATCGCCTCAGTTCGCTGGGACGTATGGTTTTAGAACAGGAGGTTGCCACTCAGTCGGCGTTCATCGCGACCGCCCGTGACCGCTTAGAGCTGACAGGGACAAAATAAACCGGCCCCTCGGGGCCGGTTTATTGATTATGAGAGGGGGACTAAGCCTATTTGGCGGCTTTAGCAGCCTTTACAACGGCTTCGAAGGCCTTGGGCTGGTTTGTGGCCAGCTCGGATAGGATCTTGCGGTCCAAGGTGATGTTGGCCTTCTTCAGGCTGCCGATGAAGGCAGAGTAGGACATGCCGAACTGGCTGACGCCGGCATTGATGCGGGTAATCCAGAGGGCGCGGAAGTCGCGCTTCTTGTTACGGCGGTCACGGTACTGGTAGGACAGCGCTTTGATGATGGCCTGTCGGGCCAGCTTGATGCTTGAACGGCGGACCAGGCTGTAGCCCTTGGTCTGCTCGCGCAGCCGCTTGTGCTTTTTGTGGGTAGTTACCCCTCGTTTAACGCGCATTGTAGTTTCCTAACATTTTCTTAACGTTGGCGTGATCGCCAGCTGAAATCTCAAACTCTTTAACGTAGGTACGCTTGAGGGAGTTCGATTTGTGGCCGAGCAGGTGGTTGCGGTTAGCCTTGCGGTGCAAGAGCTTGCCCGTACCGGATATCTTGATCCGCTTGGCCATTCCTTTGTGGGTCTTAATCTTTGGCATCTTTTCGTGTCCCTATAATCATATTTAGATCGCGGCCCGTCATAATGGGAGCCTGTTCTTGAACGGCGACGTCACTTATTGCCTCCATGACACGGTCGAGAATGTCCCGACCGAGTTGCGGACGGGAGATTTCACGCCCGCGGAAGCGGAGGGAAATCTTAACCTTGTCACCTTGAGCCAAGAATTTACGTGCTCGATTGAGTTTAACGTCCAAGTCGTGCTGACCGATTTTGAGGCCGATTCGCACTTCTTTGATCTCAACCTGCTTTTGGTTCTTGCGGCTCTTGGCCAGTTGCTTGCCTTGCTCGTACCGGTACTTACCCCAGTCGAGAATTTTAGCTACTGGCGGCTCGGCGTTAGGAGCGATCTCGGCCAAATCCAAACCCGCCTCAGCTGCAGCATCGAGGGCCTCACTGAGGCTGACGACACCAAGTTGGGAACCGTCGACACCAACCAATCGCACGGATTGGGAGGTAATTTCGCGGTTCAAACGGATTTTATTGATTCTGACGTCTCCTTACAAAAGCTCCCAAGTAACATACCAGTATTTCTAGCCTCGGTCAACGCCTTATCCGCGTAAAGTGGAGGTGGCTTTCTCGGTAATGAAGCGGACCCGCCGGTCGGTCAGGCGGATGGCGATGGGGGTTCGTCCGGCAACCTTGCCGTCGACCATGATACCAGTGGCCGGATTGGTCTCAATGACGATGCGGTCGGCCAGGAACCGGCTGGTGGCGGTTTCCTCGAGCGGGGAGGTGCCTTGGCGCAACAATTGCCAGATATAGCTCCCCAATTGACGGGTGCCGGGCCGGTCGCTCAGGCTGACGACGAGCTTGTTGTCGGCCAGGGGATTAAGGAACTTCTGGTTGCCGATTGAGAGCGAAAACAGGTCGCAGGTTACGGTGATGGAGTCGTCAAGCGTCAGTTTGGCTTGGAGAGTAGTGAAGTGGCGGGCGTGTCCGAGGCTTTGCAACAGCTGCCGGGTGCGGGCGCCCAGGCCGGACTCGCTGGTATCGACGTTCTTATCAAGGTCGGTTTCAAAGCCCATGGTGAGGGTGGAAAGGAAAAAGTTCTGTCCGGCCGCGATGAGGCCGTAGGAGGTCAGACGCCTGGCTGCCAGGACCTCGCAGGCCTGTTGCCAGTCCGTGATGCCAAGCTGGCCGGCCAGGCGGTTCACCGTACCAGTTGGGATGACGCCGACGGCGACCGCACTGTTGCCAAGGCCGTTGATAACTTCGTTGAGCGTATCGTCGCCGCCAACCGCCACGATGGTGGTGTGGCCGCTGGTAACGGCCTGGGCAGCCATTTTGGTAACTTCTCCAGGTCCGGTGCTTTTTGCCCACTCCCCGCGAATCCCGAGCTCGTCGAGCTTGAGTCGGATCTTATCAAGCAGGTCCTTGTTGTGGCCATGCCCGGCAGCCGGGTTGACGATGTAGTAATACATTTAGGCGTGGTCTTCCTCTAATTCTGAGCGGAGCCGGGGCGGCAATTCCATGTGGCTACGGCCCAGAAAGACCGCGCCAGAAGTAATATCTAGGCTATTGGCGGAGATATCACCGACGACACGGCCAGTTTCCCCGATGACGGCTTCGCCGACGGCGGTGACGTTGCCTTCGAGGGCGCCGGCAACCGTCACGTTCCGACCGCTTATCTTGCCCGTTACGACGGCGTTCACGCCCAGAGTGACGTTCCCGTTGGCTTTGACATCGCCGGTCAGAGTTCCGTCGATGGTGATATCGCCTTCGCTCGTGATATTGCCGATAGCCGTCACGCCGGTCCCGATTACCGTGTCTGCACCCGTAACCCCAAGTACGTCATCTCGTCGTGCCATGTTATGCCTCCTCTGTTAAATGGGGAACGCGCTGCTCGGCCAGGGTCAGGGCCTGCTTCTCTTCGATCGAGAGCGTGTGCTTGCTTTTGCCGAAGTCGATCGGCTTGACGTAGACGCGAGTGCCTTCGCGACCGTGGATGCTGGTTAGGACGTAGCCTGAATTATGGGCGTCCAGCACGGCCAGGACAAAGCTCTGATCGCCTCCGGTGTCGCCGAAAGGGTTGAACCGGACGATGGCGATTTTCTGGGACGCTAGGCTGTTGGTAACGTTAAGGCGTTCATAATCGGCGTCGAGTTCGGTCAAGCGGCGGTCGACATTCTCCACCCGGGCGAGATGCCGGGCCAGGGTCGTTTCCAGGGAGTTCGTCTCGATACCGCCGAGGGCGGCCTCGAACCGGCGTCGGAGACGGTAGAGCAGGGTCAGGGCCGTGGCGGCCGCGATTACGGCCAGAACTGCAATCACAAGAGCAATAATATTCACGTCACATCCTATCAGCTGTAGGTTCAAGTATATGGCCAGCGGGCAGACCAGGCAAACACATATGCTACAATATCCGCAATGGCAAAGAAGAAGCATCAATCCAAGAAGCATTCGTTCAAGCACGCAGCTCCCACGGCTCCGTCGACTTCGGCTGCGCCCAGCAGTACTAAAGCCACTCCGGCCTCTGCGTCCGCATCACTGGCCGTCGGGAGCGTCGTCCGTGATTTCGGCTATGTGGGCCGTGACCTCAAACAGCTACTGGTCTTTGCGACCGGCCTGATTGTCCTGGAGCTGGCGTTGTGGCTGGCCGTCGACTACACGCCGCTCGGCAATATCATCTACAACCTTATCAAGCTCTAATCAGCCTCTGGCTCGATACTGCAGAGCCTCAGTGAAGTGCCGCCGACCGATATTGGCCGACCCCCCGAGGTCAGCGATGGTGCGTGCGACCTTGAGCGTCCGGCTGTAGGCCCGCGCTGACAGCCCCAGGTTGTTCATGGCCGCCTTCGCTATCTGTTTGGTTACCGCGTCGAGGACACAGAATTCCGCGATATCACGGGGCGAGAGGTGGGCGTTAAGGCTGATGCCCGGCCGGCCGCGGTAACGGCGCCGCTGCAGGCTTCGGGCTCGTGCGACCCTGCCGGCCACCGCTGACGTAGGTTCCGACGGCAGGTCTTCAATCATCAGCTCGGTTTCAACTCGGGCCACGTCCACAATCAGGTCGATGCGGTCCATGAACGGTCCCGACAGCCGCTGCCCGTAACGGGAGATTGCGCCCGGGCTGCACTGGCACCTCTTATGCGGGTCGCCAGCATGCCCGCAGGGGCAGGGGTTGCGGGTGCCCACCATCATGAAACGGGCGGGGAAGGTAGCCGCATGACTGGCCCGTGATACCGTGACGCTGCCGTCCTCGAGCGGTTGCCGTAGGACTTCGAGGACGGCCCGTGGGAACTCGGGCAGCTCGTCCAAAAATAGGATACCGTGGTGGCTCAGGCTGATTTCTCCTGGTTTGGGATGGGCGCCGCCGCCAATCATCGCCACACTCGACGCCGTATGGTGGGGTGAACGGAACGGCCGGCCGCTGATGACGCCCTCAGGGTTGAGACCGGCCAGGCTGTAAATACGGGTGACTTCGACAGTCTCGTCAAATTCAAGTGGCGGCAGCAGTCCCGCCATGGCTTTGGCCAGCAGCGACTTACCAGCCCCGGGCGGACCAGATAGGAGCAGGTTGTGCCCGCCGGCAGCGGCTATTTCGACTGCCCGCTTCGGCGCCTCCTGTCCCATAACGCTGCTCATATCGACGAAGGCTTCATGAGCCGAAACAGACTTAAGTGTGGTTTTAGTTACAACGCTTATGGTTGATGTTCTGCTCAAATGACGGTACAGCTCGCCGAGGCTTGCCACCGGATAGACCTTGGTTTCGTGAACCAGAGCTGCCTCGTGCGCGTTCTCTGCCGGCACAAAGAGGTTCCGGAAAGCCGTGGTCCGGGCCAGTTGGGCGGCCAAAAGGGCCCCGCGGACGGGCCTGACCGTTCCGTCCAGCGCCAGCTCACCTAGAAACAGGCAACCTTCGATAGCTTCCGGCCGCAGTTGCCCGCTGGCTACGAGCACGGCTACCGCCAGGCCTAAATCGTAGCCGGTTCCGTCTTTAGGCAGGTCTGCCGGGGCCAGGTTGAGCGTCAGCCGCTTCTGCGGCAGGATAAGCCCGCTGTTACGGATAGCGCTCCGGACCCGTTCCCGGGCTTCCTCAACCGCTTTGTCTGCCAGGCCCACCACCACGAATCCGGGCAGGCCGTTGGCCATATCACATTCGATCTCGATCAGCCGACCATCCAGGCTGAAGAGGGCAGGGGCGTAAACTTTGGAGAGCATCTCGTCATAATCCTGTTAGTTGTGGAGTAATAATACCGAACATAGACCGAATGTCAAAAAAAGCGCCCAAATTACTTAAAATTTTGTTGTCAATGATTATTGACTTTTTTGAAAAGTAACCTTATACTTGCCCCATGAACGAGCAGGAACTAATCTCCCATATCGAAGAAATCGGCCTCAGCAACAAGGAGGCCAAGGTCTATGTGGCCTGTCTTAAGACCGGCCCGGCAGCCGTGCAGCGTATCGCTGACCAATCGGGCATCAAGCGCGTTACGACCTATGTGATTCTGGAGTCCCTCGTCGGCCTGGGGCTCGTGTCCCAGAGCGTCAAAGGCAAGAAGACGTACTTCATCGCCGAGGAACCGTCCAACCTCAGCCGCCTGCTCGATAAGCGCGAAGAGGAGCTCAAGGAGCAGAAGACCAACTTTGAGACGGTTCTACCTGAGCTCTTGAGCCTAAAGACTATTCCTAAGGAATCACCCAATGTAAGGTTTTACGACAGCATCGACGGTATAAAGACCATGATGAACGAGTTCCTGCAGCGCGGCAGCCGAGCCGACGTCGAGGAAGTCTTTGGTCTCAGCAACGTAGACGAGCTGTATAAGTTTTTTCCGGATTTTCGCGCTGCCCAGGGTAACCCTCAGCGTAAACGGGCCGGTATCAAAAGCCGATACCTCTATACTTCCACTGAAGGTCCTTTTCTAAAAGCCTCCGATGACGTGAGTAATCGCCAGTCGCGTTATATGCCACAAGACGTATTTCCTATGAGTGGTGATTATACAATCGTGGGTGATGCTGTAATGATATTGTCCCTCCGCGGTCCCAACCCCATCGGCATCTCTATTGAGAGTCCCGAAATCGCCAAGGGGTTTCTCGGTATCTTTGAGCTGGCGTGGCTTGCTGCCGAATCTTACAACTAGTTTCGAGATATTTCTTTATCTTTATAGTTAACGTTACTTGACTGAGTTGTCATTATGCTGTACTATTGACTGGCTTGAGGGCAACTGTGTTCCTCGAGTACCAGGGATTTTCCCCGGTCTTCACGATTTCTTAGTCCAGAAAGCAGGATGATTGCAATGGGCCAATACGCCTCAGATTCCATCCCTGCCAACTCCCTCTGAGTCGGTAGGCTGGGACAAGTGTCTCCTTTGCTCGTGCTCGGCTACCCAGCCCCCCAGCGGAGCGTAAGGAGGGGGAGATCGGCCGGCCGCCGTAATCCCTTTGGTCGGATGCCAACGCAAGTTGGCATCCGACCAAGCAAAAAAATAAACGCCCGTACAATCGGTTTTGGGCATGTAATCCCGCATTAAGCCCACATACCACCCAATCCATTTGTCGCGTCCATAACGGACGCCCAAGCCCCACCCCAGCTCGACGGCTCAAAGCCGAAAAACAGAGCTGGGGCGCTCTGTTTTTACACGTATTTATTTTTTTGCGAGGATTAGAAGGGGTTTTTCAGTCCTAGTCGCGGGAGGCGCTGTCGCGGTTGCGGCTTGTGGTTCTTCACCGTCTCCTCGTACAGCGAAACCAGGCGGATGGCTTGCTCGCGGACGCCATAGACATCCGATAAGCGGAGGCTGTGCGCGGCCATGCGTTTGCGGCGGGCCGGGTCTTTGAGTACCTCCAGGATCTGGTGGGCCAGGTCACGTGACGTGTTTCTTGCGTACAAGCCGTTTTTGCCGTTCTGGACCACTTCAGTCACGTCATGGTCGATCATGACGATGGGCAGGCCCGCTCTGGCCGCTTCGTTGAGAACTAGCCCCTGAGTGTCTGACATTGAGGGGAAGGCGAAGACTGTGGCGAGGGCATAGACGGAGCCGAGGGCAGCATGATCAACGAAGCCGGTGAAGATAATACGGTCGGCGTAAGGGCTGGCGGCACCTTGGTTGACGAAATCATCCAGGTCTTCGCCGATGCCTACCAGCAGCAGCTTGGCGGTCTCGTCGCGCTGGGCGATGATGTCGAAGGCACTTATGAGGAGGCCGACGTTCTTTTCGTTACCCATGCGTCCGACGAACAATACAACATGGTCGTCGGATGAGATGCCATACAATTTGCGACGGGCGGCAATAGCCTGGTCGGTAGTTGTAATTTTATCTACGCCAGTAGGAAGAACGACCACCCGCGATTTGGTTTTCCAGCCGTGAAGTTGCCGCTCGATCTTCTTGGAGGGGGAGATGACCAAGTCGCAGTGGTTGTGAATCATGGTTACGCCGCGTTCGACAATCTTCTGATTCCACTTATCGACGTTGCGTTCGGGCTTTATCGAGCTCAGACCAGTGCGGAACTCGCTCATGCCGCCGCCGGTGATGGCGGGAATCAGCATGGACAGGGCGATTGTGCCGGGTAGGACCGCCGGGTAGTGCTTCACATACTCGAAGAGATCGGTGTGGTAGGTGGTGACCAGAGGAATGTCATGCCGGAGGGCAAAGAAGGCACCGAGAAGGCCCAGCTGGCCCGGAGTATGGTAGTGGATGACGTCCAGCTTGAGCTTCTCCAGCTTACGCTCCGCTTGAGGCGGAAAGAAGATACTGGTCATGTAGTCGTCAAAGAACAGGCCTTTTACGGCGGGGAAGCGGATGATACGCTTGGACGGCTCCTTGAACCGCAGGCTGGGTCGGGCGGTAATGACGAAGACCTCGTGCCCCATGGCTTCGAGCTCGGTGCGAAAGCTCTCAATCGAGAAGGCGATGCCGTCCGCGCGTGGCAGATAGAAGTCGCTGAACATGCCGATCCTCATAATGTTCTTCCGGCTTGGATGGCCGTCTGTTTATAAGCCGTCTCGTAGGCCTCGAACATGAAATTAGTGCTGTGGGATGCCTGAACAATAGAAATACTCTTTAGGCCAAAACGTGTCTGCAAAGCTTTATCCTTTAGAATAGTAGTTATTTTTTGAGCAAGCACGTTATCATCGTCCTTCGGGAAGAGATAGCCGTTCACTCCATCATGGCAGAGTTCCTTCAGGGCCGCCACATCCGCCGCCACCACCGGCAGGCCGCTGGCCATGGCTTCCAGAGTCACGATGCTCTGCAGCTCGGCCGGAGATGAGATGGCGAACAGGGTAGCGGTGTTGTAAATAAGAGGTTTATCGGCCTCGTCGATGAAGCCGGTGAAGACGACGTCTCCGGCAATACCTAGGCGTTGCGCCTGGCGCTTGAGGCCGTCGGTGGCCTTGCCGTACCCAACAAGCACCAATTGGGCCTTCAGGCCGGCCTGCTTGACCTTGGCCATGGCCGAGACCAATAGATCCAGCCTCTTCTCGCCGTCGAGGCGCCCGACGTAGAGTACGACGGGGCGGTCCGTGGCAACTCCGTAGCGGCTGGCTACCTTGGCGCCGTCAAGGCCCGGCTTGAAGACGTCCGTGTCGATACCGTTGGTAATGGCCTCCGACGGCACCTTGAGCCCATGGTCGACGAGCAGCTTGACCGCCGTAGGGGTGGGTGAGGTCACGAAATTAGCGCGGTTGTGGAACCACACCAAAAAACTCCAAGTCAGGCGCTCCAGCGGGCGATTGATTAGCTCGGGAAGCTTGAGGTTCAGAGTCAGATTTTCCGGCATGAAATGGTTAGTGGCAATGAGGGGCAGGTGGTACCATCGTGCCCAAAACATGGCCGACAGGCCCATCCAGTAACAGTTATGGATGTGGATGACGTCGGGCTTGTCGCGCCTTATGACACGACGGGCCTTAAAGAAGGGGAACAGACTCACTTTGTACTTAGTGTTGGCCCACAGAGTCACGCCGGCTTCACGGTGGATGATGCTGTCGCCGTCAGTCTCGTCGTAAGTGCTAAAAGTCGGCGCCGGCGCCCAGACGGTCACAGTGTGTCCGCGGCCAATCAGCCCGTGAACCAGACGCCGCTCAAAGAGAGCGCCGCCATCGGCATTGGGCCAGTAACTCTCGGTCACTAGAAGCACGTTCATACATCAGATTATACCGCATACGCTCGCAGCTCACAAAAGCAGGCAGCCTGAGCATAATCAAGCTGCCTGCAATCAGGCCTCGGGTGGAGCTCCCTAGTGGCGACTATCGTCCGCGGTGAGGTCATTGAACTTCTGACGGATCTTGTCGCCCAAGCTCCCGTCACCCTCTGACAGGTCTTCGAAGTCGGTGACGGGCTCGTCCATTGTAGCGACGTCACCCATCGGCTCGGAGTCGTCCAGACGCTCACGGAAATCGTCATTCTCGCCTGCTTCAGAGGCATCCATCTCGGCGCCGGACTCATCGGCTACCATATCCTCCTCATCGTCCGCCTCGGCCATCATTGACTCGGCCTCGTCTCCAGGCGCTATCCGCTCACCGAAGGTATCGCGGTAAAACGACTGGTCGTCGGACTGGTCGCCAGCCTGATCTAGAGTGTCATAGTATTCATTTTCGCTCATGACGTCGTCCTTGTTTACACTATTTATGCTACGCTGCCCGCCGGACGCCTGCTACCAACATCATCACAATAAGGGCCATCGGCATGGCGGCTTTTTTGGTCATATCGTCGCGGAATTTACAACAATTCTTATGCTTAAAACAAGCTTAACTTAACGCTTATGCCTTGTGGGAGGGAAGTCGGTTGCCATGAACCCCCGTATATTGCCCCTGACGCAACAAATGTTATAATAGGGAGGTTAACGACATGGGGCTGATCAGCTTCGACGTTGGGATCTTTACAAGCTATGTGCGCAGGTCGTAGGCACGCGTTAGACTCCACAAGTTGCCTTAAACGACAACCTATTTAGTAGGGTGAAGGCTGCTTTTGCAGTACCTTCATTCGCTCCCGTTTACGCTTAATCACGTAAACTATCGGCACCAGACGCCTCATATGGGTTCGCCGGTATCAAATAATGAGGCTGCTCCCCGCAGTGTTTCTCCGCTGCAGGGTTAAGATCAGAGATTGCTCCCGAGTTCAGTTTGTCTGAGATGATGAACCCGGGCTAAGATTGAAATCAGACTAAACCTGTAGTGCACTGGCGAGTAACTCGACGGACTGGGGTGCGATTCCCCACAGCTCCACCAAAAGGGAATCTGATGTATTATCAGGTTCTTTTTTGTTTGGCTGGTAGCATTAGGCCATGGACATATTTAGTTGGTCAATTAGCATTAAAAAATACCCCAGCTGTTGCTGGGGTATTTTTCTGTCGGTTGCAATGTTTGCTTCTACTGGACGACTTCGCAATCGTTAAGCCCTATTACGCCGATATTTTGACCTGTGACGATGCCCTTAACAGTTACGCTTTGACCGTTCTTGAGCGATAGCAATTGGTTTTTGTCGCTGATATTGCAGTTAATCTGCGTCATCGAGAATTCCTTTGAAGATGCATTCTGAAATGACAGGCCACTATTCGTAATATTGGATAAGGTTGCGGTAAATTGTACCAGCTTGTCTTTGTACTTGCTCTCGGCTGCAACCTTGTTGGCATCAAATTCGTCACCGAAGGCTTTGACATCGACTACAGTTGCCGTCTGCGCGGTTTTCTTCGTGTTTGTTGTGGCAGTGTTCTTGGAACCGCCACCAGCGCTTGCAAGGCCGCCAATGACAATAAGGGCGAGAATCGCTGTCATGATCTTGTGCTTCATAAACCAATTGCGCTGATCTGACTTACAATTGGGGCATTTTTTAGCCTTGCTATCAATTTCGGTCTGACAAGACTTGCATGTCTTTTTCACTCGTCACTCCATATCATTAATAATTACGTCTTAGTATAGAGGTTTTTTGCCTCTATTACTAACTA
>JBBRTI010000024.1:0-10734 GCA_038244585.1 Candidatus Saccharimonadia bacterium
TCGTCGATAAACCCTTCGCGCCAGGCCACTTCCTCGATACAGCCGATCTTGAGCCCTTGACGCTCCTCAATGACCTGCACAAACTGCGCAGCCTGCATCATGGAATTAAATGTGCCGGTATCAAGCCAGGCAGTACCCCGGTCCATTAAGCTCACCTGGAGCTTGCCCCTACGCAGGTATTCGGCGTTAATGTCGGTGATTTCCAATTCGCCGCGGGCGCTGGGCTTGATGTTACGGGCAATCTCGACCACATCGTTGTCATAGAAGTAGAGGCCAACTAAGGCGTAGTTTGATTTGGGCTGGGTCGGCTTTTCTTCGACGGATAAGGCCTTCATGTTGTCGTCGAATTCCACAACACCGTAACGTTCCGGGTCGGCTACGTGGTAGGCGAAGACAACGCCGCCGGTGGGGTCGGTGTATTGCTTGAGCTGGTCACCGAAGCCGGGGCCGTAGAAGATGTTGTCGCCGAGGACGAGGGCGACTTTGTCATTACCGATGAAATCGGCGCCGATAGTAAAGGCTTCAGCCAGACCCTTGGGTTCGGCTTGAGCAGCATACTCGAATTTACAGCCTAGCTGGGAACCATCGCCCAGGAGCCGCTTGAACTGGTCCTGGTCGTGAGGCGTCGTGATGATGAGAATCTCGTTGATTCCGGCCAGCATGAGCGTCGACAGTGGATAGTAAATCATCGGCTTATCGTAAATGGGCACGATCTGCTTAGAGATGACCTGGGTAATGGGGTAAAGGCGGGTGCCGGAGCCTCCCGCGAGGATGATGCCTTTCATACTCTTAGTATAAAGAGAAAGCCCCCGCAAGCCAAATGGCTCGCGGGGGCGGCGTAGCTGTGGGGCTAGCCCAGATATTCTTTGAGGGCTATCCGCCAGTCGCGCGGTTTGAGGCCGGTAGCCTTGATTTTGTCCAAGGCCATAGCGCTTTGCCGCGGCCTGGGAGCTACGGTGCCTTCGTTGTCGGCGTAATAATCCTCGGTTGAGACCGGTGTGACCCGGCTGGGCTTGTGCCCACTCAGTTGATAGACCTCTTTGGCAACGTCCGCCCAACTGACAACGTCACCGTCGCCGGTAAAATTGTAGGTGCCGTAGGCCTGATCGGTATCAAACAGATGCTTGATGGCCGCGGCCAGGTCGGTGGTAAAGGTGAGGCGGCCGAACTGGTCGTTGACCACCTGGGGGTCGACTTCGTTGTTTGCCAGATTACGCATGGTGGCGACGAAGTTTTTACCTTCCCCGATAACCCATGAGGTACGGATAATGTAGTGACGCGGCGCCGTGGCGGCCGCCAAATCGCCGGCCGCCTTGCTCTGGCCGTAGATACCAAGCGGCGTGAACAGCTCGGTTTCGGTATGCGGCGAGATGGTGCCGTCAAACACATAATCGCTGGAGATATGGACCAGCGTTATGTTGTTGTCGGAGGCAATCCGGGCCAGGAGCTGTACGGCATTGGCATTGGCCTGCCAGGCGTCCCTGCGCCCGTTCTCGGTCTCGGCCACATCGACCGCCGTGTAGGCGGCGGCGTTGATGATTATGTCATACAGCCGCCAGTTACGCCCCGCGTAGGCTGCCGGGTCGCTGATATCGAAAGTGTCGCGATCGACGTATTCGGCCTCAGGGTAGAGTTTGCGCAGGGCTAGGCCCAGCTGGCCGTTGGCGCCGGCGATGAATATCTTGCGGGGCTTCATCGGGACGACGTCCTCGAAATAGGGGTGTTGTTTGTCCTTCTCCGAGACTTCGGCGTCCTCGAGCGGGATCGGCCATTGGATGTTGACCGACGGGTCACCCAGATTCAGGAAAGTGTACTGAGCCTCAGGGAACCAGTGGTCGTTCACGAGATACGTGTACACCGTGTCGTCTTCCAGGGTCTGGAAGGAGTTGCCACAGCCCCAGGGCACGAAAATGGCCTTGGACGGGTCGAGGGTGAAGGTTTCGACGTGGCCAAAGGTAGGGCCTTCGCGCAGATCCACGATGGCCACAAACACACTGCCGCTGGCAATCGAAATGAACTTATCCCACGGTTCGGCATGGATACCGCGCGTGGTGCCGCGTTTGAGGTTGTAGGAAATGTTGTTCTGCACCGGCCCGAAGTCCGGCAATCCGATATTGAGCTTCTTCTCCCGCTGCCAGTTCTCTTTGAACCAGCCGCGGTTGTCGCCATGTACCGGGATATCAAAAATCAGCAGCCCCGGAATGTCGGTCTTGTGCGATTTAAGGGGTTTGCCGAATTCAATCGAGTCGTTGCGAGCCATGAGTATTTCCGTCCTGTTGGATGTATCCCGTCTTATTGTACCGCACAGGCAAAGAAAGAGCCGCCTGAGTGATGTACTCTAGGCGGCTTGACCCTCCGGGGTCCCGGTCGCGCGGTGCGCGCGGGGGCTTCTGAAGCCGGAGGGGGCTGCACTGGTCAGGCCTTTGTTTTGGCCTTTTGCTGGTGATTTGCCAGGAGAGATCCGCCCATGATGGCGGCGAAGAAGGCAAGCCCCTGGACGAGACCATGGCGGGGCGGCCGACCGGGAGCCAACGCAATGAAGGCAGCACCCACGAAGACGCCAGTACCGTAACCGAGTAAACGCAGCCAGAACATTCTGGATGATACGCGAATACGCATGAAGTAACGGCGGTAATACACGTAGCTTGAAGCCGCGATTACTGCGAAGCCAATGAGCATCATGGCGACGTACATCGATATCCTCCAAAGGTCTGTGGATTCATCCGAATGATGAATCTAAACATAATGGCATGTTACGCATATTATGTCAAGTACGTGCTAGGTCGGCGGCCGTCCCTGAGACTTATTGCCCTTTCAAGGCGTATTTGGCCTCAACTGCCTCTTTGAGCGGCTGCCACCAGGCTTCGTTGGCCCGGTACCACTCGATGGTGGCTTTGAGGCCGTCGGCAAACTGGGTGTACTGCGGCTTCCAGCCGAGTTCGGTGCGCAGCTTGGAGCTGTCGATGGCGTAGCGCATGTCGTGGCCCGGGCGGTCGTTGACGTGGTCGAACCAGTCGGCGGGCTTGTCCATGAGCTTTAATATGAGGCCCAGGACCTCGCGGTTGTTCTGCTCGCCGTCGGCGCCGATGAGGTAGAGCTCGCCGACCCGGCCGCGCTCGATGATGGCCCAGACGGCCGAGTTGTGGTCGTCCACGTGAATCCAGTCGCGTACCTGCTCGCCGGTGCCGTAGAGCTTGGGTTTGATGCCTGCGATGACGTTAGTGATTTGGCGGGGGATGAATTTTTCGATGTGCTGGTAGGGGCCGTAGTTATTGGAGCAGTTGGAGATGGTGGCACGGACGCCGAACGAGCGGATCCAGGCTTTCACCAACAGGTCCGTGCCGGCCTTGGTGGCCGAGTAGGGGCTGGAAGGGTTGTAGGGGGTCGCTTCGGTGAAGCGGCTCGGGTCGGAGAGCTCCAGGTCGCCGTAGACCTCGTCGGTGGAGATGTGGTGGAGGCGCTTGTCGTGCTTGCGGACGGCTTCCAGGATGGTGAATGTGCCGACGAGGTTGGTGGTGATAAACGGCGTCGGGTCGTTGAGGGAGTTGTCGTTATGGGACTCGGCGGCAAAGTGCACCACGATGTCGCATTCCGCGACGAGTTTGTCGACCAACGGCACGTCGGTGATATTGCCTTCGACGAAGGTAATCTTATCTTTGACGGCCTCGAGGCTGGCGCGGTTGCCGGCGTAGGTGAGGGCGTCGAGTACGGTGATGGAGGCGTCAGGATAGTGGCTTGCGGTGTAGTGAACAAAGTTGGCTCCAATGAACCCTGCTCCACCGGTGATAAGAAGTTTCATAGTTTCTATGTTACCAGATAAAAATACTCAAAGTACTTAACCTTATGCAACCTATTGATTTGCTTGTCAATGGTGTGATACAATCAGGGTACAAATGATTCGTTTCCCGAACTGTCACCGTATGGTGCGCGTGGCCGCAAGGCATAGGGAGCGAATTTTTTTTATTTCAATTTCCATAAATTTTCGATTCGTTTCCGGATAAGCGAAATATAAACGTCTTTATCACCCTTCGCGTCGTTCAGGCTTCTATATATCGCCCCTGAAGCCATATCAGCCAGCTGGATGAGCATATCGCCTTTTGAATCTACGAATCGAACGTTCTTAATGGCTCGATTGCCGGGAACATTTAGTTGAGCCTTAAGGTAGGATTGGGCCGCTTTCTTGTATTCGCGGTCGCCGTGTCCGTCTAGCCTGATTCTGGCTTCAACCAACCCGCTTTTTTCATCTTTCAATAGCAACTTAACGGCATAGTTGTAAAATAACCCTTTATCGGTTCGTAGGTCAGCTAACCGAATGAATTGCTTATCGATAATTAAGGCTCGAACTCTAAAGGCACCGGGGGCAACGGTTTGAAAAAATCTTATCTTACGTGAAGGGTCAGTTCCGTTGAACTTAAATTCAAATTGATCTGAGGCTTTTAGCTCACGCTTGAGCAATTTAACTGCCAAGGCAACCCTTTCGGCCTCAAGGTCATCATCAAA
This sequence comes from Candidatus Saccharimonadia bacterium, assembly GCA_038244585.1. Lineage (GTDB taxonomy): Bacteria > Patescibacteriota > Saccharimonadia > UBA4664 > UBA4664 > UBA4664. The sequence goes on from JBBRTI010000024.1 coordinate 4,501, forward strand.
GATTACGGCGGTCAAAACAAAGTAGCGGCTTGAGCCGCTGTCGAATTTGAACCCCGCGTCGCCTGATTCGTCGATAAAAACTAACATCGCCTAATTATACTAGAGAATCGCAAACAGCCAACAATTAGCCCACAGAACTAAAAAGAACGCCTGCAACACGGCGAGCGAGATAGTGATCAGCCCGTCCACATTTTGGTTCTTGACCACGCGGGCCAGGCCGATGGCCAGGGGAAAAGCCAGCAGATCATAGCGCAGGATGCTGTGGAGGCTGTTGTTGCCGATTGATAGCGATAGGAGAATTCCGGCAACCGCAAAGATGGCCGCGCCGAGACCGATATAGCGCCAGAGGGCCACGAGGAGCAGGAGGGTAATGGCCGTGATGATGGCGGCCAGCGAGTATTGGCTGTCGGTGAAGCCGTGAATCAGTACGCCGAACGGGTTGGATGAGACGTGCTGCCAGACGGTGGATTGGATGTGCAGGAAGGCCAGGGCGTCGCCGCTGCGGAAGTAGCAGTAGGCGGCAAAGGCTGCAAGACCCAGCGCCGGCAGGCCGAGGGCTAGGAACGATAGGTTGTGCCGCCATTGGAGCGACCTGAGTTCGGCGACATAGAGGACTAGCAGCAGGAAGACGATGAATAGCCCGACCGGTCGGGTGAGGGTTAGGAGGAGGCCGGCGGTACCGGCCAGCCACCACTGGCCGCGGCGGGCCAGGTACCAACTGGCTAGGGCCAGCATGGTAAAGAGCGATTCGGAGAGGGCGGCTGAAAATAGGAAGGCGGTGGGCAGGAGAACGAGGTATTTGACGGCTCGTCGGGCGGTTTGAGCGTCAGTGTCGAGGAGGGTGATGCGGTAGATCAGCCAGCAGCTGACTACGAGGAAGATGTTTGAGAGGACCAGACCCGCGAGGTAAAGATTGCCGTTGAAGAGCGGCTGAACCAGAAATATCAGAATCGGGTAGAGCGGAAAGAAGGCGTAGACGGCGCCGATGTGGCCCGTGCTGATAACCGGGTAGCCGGAGCGGGCGATTTGCAGGTACCACGAGGTGTCCCAATTGCCCCACACGGCCAGCAGGGCATGGCTCGAGAACAGGGGCTTGAGTGCCAGGCACTCCTGGGGCAGGTTGGCGAACGGGGTGAGGTATTTGAAGCCGAAGTAGGCCACAACCCATAGGATGATGCGGGTGGCGACGAGCAGCGCGACAATGTAGGACCACTCCGACTGCCGGAAGCGGGCCCAGAGGTGGCGGGCGGTGGTTTTAGGCTTGGCCGTCAGCACGCTTGGGGCTCTCTGTAACCGATTCGATGATGTAGAGGGGCCGATTCTGCGCCTCGGTGTAGATACGGCCGATATAGCTCCCCAGCACGCCCAGCACTACCAGCTGGACGCCGCCCATGAACAAGATAGCGATGGTGGTGAAAGTCCAGCCGGGGACGGCTACTTCCGGGGTGAAGAACTTGACCGATAAGGCGTAGATGATGCCGACGAAGCTCAGCAGGGACACCAGGTAACCCAGCAGGCTGATCATTTTTAGCGGCATAGTCGAAAAACTGAAGATGCCGTCGGCAGCGAACTTGAGCATTTTGCTTAAGGGATAGCCGGTGGTGCCGGCGTGGCGGGCGTCACGGTCGAACAGGACGGCAGTTTGTTTGAAGCCGGCGTAGCCGATCATGCCCCGCAGGAAGCGATTGTGTTCGCGGAACTTATTGATGGCGGTGACGACTTTGCGGTCCAGCAGGCGGAAATCACCGGTGTTGGCGGGGATGTCGATGTCGGTGAGGCGGCGCAGGACGATGTAGAACCATTTGGCCGACAGCTGCTTGAAGTAGCCGTCCTGGCGGGTGCGGCGCTGGGCGTAGACGACGTCGTAGCCGGCTTCCCACTGCTTTAGCAGCTCCAGGCTGACGCGCGGCGGGTCCTGCAGGTCGCTGTCCATAATAATGACGGCCTCGCCGGTGGCCAGGTCCAGACCCGCGGTGACGGCCACCTGGTGCCCGAAGTTGCGCGATAGGTTGATTATGCGGAGTCTGTTATCGGTTTCTTGCAGGGCCAGGAGCTGCTTATACGAGTCGTCCTTACTGCCGTCGTTGATGAAGATTAATTCGAACTCATAGCGCGGCGCTTCAATCAGGGTCTGGTACAGGGAGTCATATAATCGCGCGATATTACCCGACTCGTTATAAATCGGAAAAACGTATGACACGATTTTTGTAGTGTCGGTTGGGCTTGGCACGGCGGGTTCCTCGGTTTTCTTCTCTGTATCATAGCAAATTTGAGCTTCCGAGCCTGCCGGGCGGCGCAATTTTTTTAGCGTATTTCTATAATATAGAAATGTAGAAAAATTTGAGGGGGAAAATTCGGCCAATTTCTATATTATAGAAATGTCTTAAAAAGGTCGTGGGCTGGCCGGACTAGCTGACCGCGTCGCCGGTGCGGAAGCTTGGGTTCGTGCCCGAGCAGAGGGCCGCCAAGTACGTTTAGCCAGCCTTCGATATAAGCTCCCCGACAGACGAACAGCTGGGATATCGACATAACGGGTAACAAGTTCGGACACTACGAAAATTACCATCAGCGAAATCATAAAACTTAGGCTGACGGCGCCAGGATAACCGATATGGGGTGATAATTTGACCAACAGGAAGCTGCCGAGTGAGGCGATGACCGATAGATGGACCAGGTAGAGCGCGAACGAGATGCGTCCGAGGTACTGGAGAGGCCCCAGCATGAGCCAGGCTTTGAGGGCGGGCGTCAGGACGACGGCGGCCATGACCAGCGCGGCGCCGATGATGTGGAACAGGATGGTGGCCGGCTCCGGCGCCAGCAGCCCGCCGGTGAGGCGGCCAATCATGGCTGAGGCCGGTCCGGGGATTGGCAGCGCGCCCAGCAGAAGGCCGGCTACCAGGGCCGTGATGCCATACGCAGGATGGCCGATGCGACGCTGGTGTTTTGACTGGTGGGTGACGAAGTCGCAGAGCGCGACTCCCAGCACAAAGGCTAGGTAGTAGGTTTGCCACAATAGGAGGCCAAGAAGGACATAGACGATCCAGCGCCGTTTGAGCTTGCCCAGCACCAGTAGCATGGCGAAGACCAGAAACGAGCCCAGAAACTCAATTTTCATGGTCCAGAGGGCGTTGTTGTAGGTCATGGTGTTGTTGCCGGTTATAAAGGCGTCGTAAACGCCGAGCCGCAGGGCGTCCCACAGGTGGGCCGGGCCGAGCCAGGACAGGGCCAGCCAACCAGACGAGCCGGTGATGGCCGCGGCGGGGAGGTTGTAGTAGAGGCCGCCAGCCAGCAGCAGGTAGGATATCAGCACCGAGACCAGGACGGTGGGCATGAGGCGGAAATAGCGCCGGAAGGCCCCGGAGATGACAATCTCGCGGCGTCCCGTGATGAAGAACTTATAGCTTAAGACGTACCCGCTGATGAGGAAAAACAGGGTGACGGCGAAATTGCCGGCCACCAGCAGGTAGAGCGGCGTATGGTAGACAACGGCTTCAGCTCGATAGTGCATCGCCGTCGCGCCGCCAAAAACCATGGCCGGAAAGACGGCTAAGGAAAAGTGATGGATGACCACAACCAAAGCGGCCAGTCCGCGCAGGCCGTCCATGTAGGGTAGTTTTTCGCCCGAATTTTCCATACCCCGTCCCCCTAGTAGACCACTACACCCATGTTACTGATGCTGCCCAGAGTGTTGATGTTAGCCATTAGCTCCCCGGTGCTCCAATAGAATGCCTTGCCGCCCCACGAGTCGTTGATATAGAAGCCGGATGGGGCGTCAGCGCTGCCGACGACGCCGACTACCACACGGGCATGGGAATTTATCCAGGTTTGTACGACGCCGCCCCCAGGGGTGTTCCAGGAGTCAGCTTTGGTGGGGTAGCTGTGGCCCCAGAAGATGACGGGGTTGCCCTCGTGGATGCGGGCGGAGATGTACTGGGCACTCAGGCCGTGGATGGCTGTGGCGCTGTGGCCGTAGGTCCGGGCGGCCTTGGCGATGGGATCGGCGTGGACGCCGTAGGCGGTGGAGCCCTGCAGGCCGTTGAGGGCACCGACGAACATGACGTTGGGGTCGTCCCAAGTATTGGTGGCGGTGTCGCGATTGCGGGGGCTAAAGCCCACCCGGTTGACGATATCGACCTCGTCGGTCGTGATGCCGCGGAAGGCCAAAACCATTCTGAGGGCTGTCAGTTCGCATGAGCTGGCGTACGGCTGCTTGTACAGCGGGACATTGAGTTTGATGGTTTGCAGGGCCGTGACGAACGACCCGCCGAGGCCGCGCGCACTCGGCAGCCCCCACACCGGCACGACGCCCGGTGAGACGCCGTAGTTGTAGTCGGTCTGGAAGCTCAAGCCGGCGGGGGAATAAGTCATGGTGTTGCCCGACCAAGAGAAAGTGCCGGGAGAGGCCGGGCTGATGGAGAAGCGCGCCTGCGCCGAGGCGTGGTCGACGGCCTGGTCGAAGGCGATGCGGATCGGCACGGTCAAACCGTTGCCGCCGCCGCCCGGGCTGGCTGTGGCGCTGACCGGGCCGTTGGTGGCGAAGGTGAAGTCGCGGTCGGCTTCCAGGACGCCGCCGGCCTTGGTTCTGAGTCCGGCTTTAACCTTGTAGGCGTGGGTCTCGCCCGGCTTGATGGCGTCAGGCGTGAATTTGAGAGTCCGGTCGTCGGCCCACACGCTCTTGCCCGCTAGATCGAAAGTGAACTTCGAGGTATCCGGCTCAATGGGCTGGTCGAAGTTGATGTCGACGGTTTGGCCGGGCGCGAACAGGCCGCCGGTCCTAGCCGAGACGATGCCGGGCTCCGTCACCACCCGGAAACTAGTGCTCGTCATCTTGCGCATGGCCGGGTCGGTAATGTGGACGTCCTCCAGGGTGAAGACATAGGTTGCGCCCTGCTTGAGGGCCTCGACTGGCATCCAAATATACTGTTTATCGTTATTTGAAACGAGCTTCAGCGGCACCGCGGGACTTAGCGATGGGCGCAGGGTCCGCACGCCGTCGTTGGCAGAGCTGAGCGTGACCTTAAATTGCGTCTTGGTCGGCACGCCCGTGGCGCCGTCGTGCGGGGAGACACTGGAGATTTGCGCCGGCTGCTGGGTCTTGAAGGTCTGCTTGACCTCGGGAAGCGCCGCGCCGACCAGCACGCGCTTCATGCCGGTTATCCGCAGCTGGTATTTCTGGGTCGGCTGGAAGCGTCCGGACGGGGTGAACGAGATGGAGGTTACGCCCAACAGCGTGCGCTGCTCGTGCCAGGTTCCGGCGACCTTCGGTTCAAGAGAGGCTTTAAAGCCCGGTGCGATATCCTGGCTGAAGTCGACGCTCAGCGGTCCCGCCACGCGCACCGACTGCTGGCTGGCGACGACTACAGTCAGCCGCTCCTGCGTCCGCAGATAAGCCACGGCCGTACCGGCTACCAGGCCGGCAACGGCCAATAATGCCACAATCAGCGGCCAGTGCGCCGGCAGCCGTCGGACAAGTTTGGACATTTGAACTTTGACTCCCAGGACAACCCCCAAATAAAGCTTCCGCTTTTATTAAACTCATTATACAGCATCCCGGCGGCATCGGGGCGGCGTTGAAAAAGCCTAAGTATCTTATCTTATCTGATATAATTGTTGTCATAGCAAGGAATACCCCAATGCATGTACAGGACTTTGGCGCGAAGATAGTTACCTTTGAAGAATTGGACGCGCTGCGCTCTCATCTCGGCACGATTGTGGCGACAAGCGGCGGTTTCGACCCGATCCATCCGGGCCACATCAGCTGCATCTTAGAGAGCAAGCAGTACGGCGATACGTTGGTAGTGATCGTCAACGGCGACGGCTTTTTGACCGCTAAAAAGGGCAAGCCGTTCCAGGACCTGGCGACGCGCATGCTTATCGTCAGCGCTTTGCGTGAGGTCGACTACGTCGTGCCGTTTGATATCGAGAACGACCAGACCGTGACCGTCGCGCTTGAAAAGATCAAACCTCACGTTTTCACCAAGGGTGGGGACCGGGTGGACAAAGACAGCATCCCGGCCCGGGAATGGGACGTCTGCGAGCGCAATAACATCAGGATCATCGGCGGCGTCGGCCTGGATAAGTTCTGGTCGTCGAGCGATTTCTTGAAGGATTGGGAAGACCACGCTAGGCAGCGTGACGCCAGCTAAGCGGAGTAGCCGCGGGTGGGCTCCTGGCGCATCGCCTCGGTCTCGTCCGGACGTTTGTAATCGTCTTCCAGGCGCAAAGTGGTGCCCA
>JBBRTI010000025.1:0-9999 GCA_038244585.1 Candidatus Saccharimonadia bacterium
CTGCGCCTTGGCCTGGGCGCTGGCGTTGAGTCGGCTGTCCATGTGGAGAGCCGGCAGGCCGGCAGCCGCACGCGCCTGATTGGTCCCGACGAGCAACTCGGACGGGGTAATGTTGCCGCTGGCGTAGGCCAGAACGCTGCCCGTCTGGGCCCGCGCCACCCGGACCGAAGCCGGCGCCGTCGCGTAGGCCAGCACTTGCACGGCCACTAGCAAACCCGCCATAACCGCCAGTCCCCGCCCCCGTATCAGGTGCGGTCGATGATCGTTACGACGATGTGGTACGAGCCAATGTTTTGCGTGCCGGGCAATTGCCATGTTAAGCCTTATGCTTATCTGGCATTGTAGCGCATGTAGGTTGATACCATCAAATTACTTGAGAACTATCGGCTGGGTGCGGGCCTAGTTGCAGCGTCGGCTTACAGTAGTATTTCGAAACACTACTGGTTCTGGCAGTTTGGCCGTGCGGACGACATAATAGCGGTTGGAAAGCCGGTTATCTACCTGACAACCGATAGTCGGCTCTGATTCTGACGTATCGATAACTGTAGCTTTTTTGCCCTGCGACACTGCTGTAACTTTGAAATTATAGCCCGTGGTAACTTTGGGACCTTCTACGATGATGATTACGTCATGGGAGGTAAAATCTACCGGTAAGAGCGGGGGCAAAACCAGTCCGGCATGAAGCTTTTGCCACCAGGCGACCCAAGCCTCCTGAGTGTGGACCACCACCTGCGCCCGAGGTGTTGTAGTCCTGCTGTCGGCATTGACCAACAGATCAAAAGGTTGGCTGTTTACGGCCGCTGCCTGGGTTGTCGACGTATCGACCGGACCAATCATATAATAACTGCCTTGGTGACACACCGGCGGGTTGCCTTGAGTAATGGGGTACCCTGCCTCAGCACAAGCAGCAAACGAATCAACGGGTTCGGTTGCTGCGACGCGTAGCAGCAACACCCCGATGACGGCGATCATTCCGATTGAAGCCGTCATGCCCGACTGAAGCGGATGGCTGCGGATATACCTAAATATTTTCATAACTTTTAACTCTATCCCGACGTTAAAGTTCGATTGTAAGCTCGGGTATTTTCTTGGCCTTTTCTTCGATCAGCTCAATAAGCTGGTCAACCAGCTCGGATGGGTCATGCCCGAAAATGAAGCCTGTGCGTGAGCGTTTGGCTGCCTTCAGGACATGCTCCACTTCGTCGGTCATTCCGCCCGAACCCAAGAGTACGCCGACCGGCTTGCGCTCCTCGATGGCAATCGTCAGTTCGTTGAGGGTTCCTATACGACCGCCGACCATTATCAGCGCATCGCAAGAGCGCACCAACAGCAAGTTGCGGCCGGTGTATTCGAAGCCGGTGAAGAGGACAGTATCGAAGACGTCCAGAGGCAGGCGGTACTTCTTGATGTGCGCCTGACGCGAGGCGGCCGGGGAGAAGCCGACGCTGATTCCGCCGGCGGCTCGGGCCGCTTTGGCAGCGTCATGGGGCAAGCCCTTGGTAGCGCCGGTAAGCGTGATGTGGCCCCGACGGGCGATTTCGCGACCGGCGGCCGCCGCCAGTTTGGAGCCGGTTATAACGGACGGTCCCTTAGCCGCACCGCTGACACATATCTGATATTGGAGCTTCATTGCCGCCATTACAGAGATGCCAACGTTTCGGGCTTGATGATGGCGTTGTCGAGCTTAACCAGCAACTGGTCTTCAAGAACCTTTTCGCCCAGATAGCAGGCAAAAACCTCGTTCCACAACGATTCGCGGAAGTGATACAGGAAGCGTTCCTCATAAGGAATGGCGTTGGAATAGCCGAGGCTGATGTCCATAAGATTGAAGGTCACGGCGTCCTCGCCGCGTAGCACGCCGACGTAATCCATGCCTTGCCAGAACTCCAGCTCCGGGTCCAGCTCGTAGAGCACTTCTTCGGCGCGGCGCCAGTGGAGGTCTTCCGGCTGAACGTGGGGCTCAAAGATTTCCGGATGTACTTCACCCGTCAGCTTGCCGAAGTAGCGTTGGATGACCCGCCAGTGAATGTGGCCGTGCTCCGTCAATTCCACATGGGCCGGGTCGGCGATCAGCGTCCGGGAGACGATTTGGCCGAAGTCGGCCTTATCGGACATAAGCTTGAAGAAAGTACTGTAAAGCCGGATTTCATTGAAATAATGGCATAGCAAGGGTAATACTTTCAGCGTTACGCCCTTCATCCGGACCTCGGTCATGGGCATGATGGCAATGGCGCCCATTTCCTTGGAATGGGTTATGTTGTGACGTTTTTTGGCGATAAAATGCTCGGCGATATCACCCCACTTGCGAACTGCAAAAGGCACGACACGAATGGTCCGGTTCTCGAAGTCGGTTGGCTGAAGGCTGGTGTACTCGGCGTCAAAGGCGTTTAGCCACTCGGCCGGTTGAGCGAAGCGCAGAGCCAGGAAAAGTTCAAAGATGTCTTCCTTCTCCAACAGCTGGCTCACTTTATGATGGCCGAGCCGCTCCATGATGGCCGTCGGTGGGTTGTTACGTAGCATCTCGCGGGCCTTGTCTTCCTTAAGGAACCATCCATCCTTTGGCAGGGGGGCGTTTTCGGCGGCCTTGGCAATCAGCGGGATCATCTCCAGCAGGTCGTCGGGATGGGTGCCGCCAATAGCCCGCGCCAAGTGGTCGTCATGCTCGGCCGCCTTACGGACCAGCGCGTTGTATAACTCTGGGCCGGTTGCATCCGGTTTCAAACCAAGCTGCTTGATACGGGCGGCAGCCTTCTGTGCAATCTCCGCGGTCAATTTTACATCGACCCCTTTTTGGCTTGTTTGCAGCTCCAATTGTCGCAGCGCGTGATCGAACAGCGGTTCTTTAGCTTGCAGAAATCTTCCAATAGTTGACATTCTCACCCTCGGTTAATGATGCGTTTCTCAGAAATACCGCATCCTCTGGTTGATAGTATACCAGTTATGCTAAATAAAATAACGCCCCATGATATCGGGTGTTAAATTCGATCGATAAATTCTAGAGGGCAGATATTTTAAGCTTCATCCGCTTGACCCGGGTCGTCTTGAGGATTCCCGGTTTGGATCCGATTTGAGTGACGACGCTAGTAGCGTTGGCGCTGGCGAACGTCAGCGCGTCTTCGGTCGCTTCACCTCTGGCGAGGGCGGCGATAAAACCGGAACCGAAGGCGTCGCCGGCACCAGTCCGATCAATGGCTTTTACTTTTTGGTACTGCCCCGCCTGGTAGAGCTTTCCTCCAACGGCAGCGTACGAGCCGGCGGGACCGTCGGTCCCCACGACGTACGGGCACGCGTTGGCGGCCCGGCTAACGGTGTCACGGGCATCCTTGCCACCGAACAGGAGAGCCAGCTCCTGGGCGTTGCATTTTAGGACCGTGACCAATGGCAGCAGGCTCTTGAGCTTCTTGGGTTGGGCCAGCTCGGCCGCCCCGGGGTCAATAGCTACTTGGATACCATGTAGGTTGGCATGCTTGAGAAGCTTACCTAAGAGGTCGAAGTTGCCGGACAAGGAAGAGATGTAGAGCCAGTCGGCTTCCATCGTACGAATGGCCACGTCTTTCGCGGCCAGGGAGTGAGAAGCGCCTCGGTGGCTCAATATCGTGCGTTCACCATTAGATGCCAGCATGATAGCGGCATAACCGGTGGCAAGCTTTCCGTCCGTCACGACGCGGTCGACGTTGACGCCTTCCTTACGCAGCACCCGCAGGATTTCCGCCCCGGCCGGATCGTGCCCAATCTTGCCGATATATCCCACGTGCAGTCCTTGACGGGCAAACGTCACCGCCGCGTTAGTGGCGCCGCCGCCGGTATCAAAATATACGTGTTCGACTTCCACCTTGGCGCCCATGGGAAATTGTTCTACATAATCACGCGTACGGACGTCGCGGCGGCCGTGCAGGGCCTTGCCGGTTAGAAAGACGTCTTGCGTGGCGGCGCCAATTGTTAAGATTTTGGAGTTTACCTCAGACATTACTTTCAGGATACCAGTTACGGTTAATCATTCATAGTTAACAGATTCGGCCTTAGGCCTTATCCGCGGAACCAAACACGTCAATCTTATGCTCTACAACGGCCTGAACGGCGGAGATGACTGCCGGCATGAGTTTGACGACGGCGTACTCGTCCTTGTGGTCCGCCAGCTGCGTTTCCAGAGTATCACGGAAGGCCCGGCGCAGTTCGGAGTTTATGTTGATCTTGCTGATGCCGCGCTCAACCGCGCCCTTAAAATCGTCATCGGGGGTACCGCTGCCGCCATGTAGGCTCAGGTGGGCGGCTGGGTTAGCCTGGGCGATAGTTTCCAGCAACGCTAGGTCCAATTTCTTGGGAACCGGGTACAGCCCGTGGAGGTTGCCTATGGCAACGGCAAAAGTATCGATGCCCGTGGCCTCGATAAAATTTTTGGCCTCGTCCGGCGTACTGAAGGTCTTTTTGATTGTCTCGTAGTCGATAGTCTCGGTGTGGACATTACTGGCCCCACCGAAATAATGCGGTTCGCTTTCGACCAGGGCGCCGGTAGTTTTAGCGTACTCGACGATCTCTTTAGTAGCGGCGATTATTTCATCGACCGTCGCGTCCTTCTTGGCCTGGGACAGGTCGATATGAATAAATTCGAATCCGGCGTCGATACCGGCTTTGGCTGCCTCGACGCTCGGTGAGTGATCGAGGTTGATGAACATGGTGACTCCCAGCTCGTGCTTGTAGTTATCGACCATGCAGCGGATGTTATGCAGGCCGATGGCTTCAACTTCGCCCTGGCTGACTTCGACCAGAACCGGGGCGTTCTTGGCAGCGGCCGCCAACGCGACGGCCTTTAGGGTTTCCTGATTGTCGACGTTGAACGCACCGAGGGCGAACTTCTCCTGACGGGTCCGGTCATAGAGCTTACGGGCGGCTTCTTGATTTGTCACGAGCGGACTCCTTTTCGTTTGATGAGTTGTTGGGCGCGCTTTACCAGTTGCGGCGCACTTAAACCGAAGTTGTCAAACAGCTGGGACGGCGTGCCGGACTCGCCGAAGCGGTCCTCGACCCCGACCCGGGTCATCGGAGTGGGCGCGTGATCAGCCAAAGCTTCGGCAACCGCACCGCCCAGACCGCCGGCAATCTGCCCTTCTTCCACGGTCATGACGGCCCCGGTTTTTACGGCGCTGGCGATTATGGTCATAGTATCAAGCGGTTTGATGACGGCCGCATTTATAACCTCGGCCTCGACGCCCTTGGCCGCCAGTTTCTCCGCCGCAATCATCGCCTCGTACACCATGGTGCCACAAGCCACGATAGTGATGTCCGAACCCATACGCATAATGTTGGCCTTGCCGAGCGAGAACGGCGTCTTGTCAGTAGACATGACGGGCGTTTTGTCCCGGGCCAAGCGCAGATAAGCGCCGCCACGATAAGTCGCGATGGCGAGCGTGGCCTTTTCGGCCTCCACGCTGTCTGACGGCACAACCACCACCATATTAGGCAGCACCCGCATCAGGGCGATGTCTTCGAGCATCTGGTGGGTAGCGCCGTCGGCACCGGTCATCAGGCCCGCGTGCGAGCCGACGATTTTGACGTTAGTTTCGTTGAGGCAGACTGTGGTGCGGATTTGCTCCCAGTTGCGGCCTGGGCTGAAAGCGGCGTAACTGGAGACAAACGGTACTTTTCCGGCCAGCGACATACCCGTGGCGACGGTGACGAGATTCTGCTCGGCAATTCCGATTTCGACGAACCTCTCCGGGTAACTCTTAGCGAAGGCGTCCATTTTAGTGCTTTCGGTCAGGTCGGCGCAGAGCGCTACAACGTTGCTGTCACGGTGTCCGGCTTCCAATAAACCGCGGCCGAAGCCGGCACGAATTGGTTCTAATTTCACTTCCGGGCTGAGGATATCCGGGCTCAGGTGCATTTTCGGGTCAATCATTCGTGCTCGCTCCTTATTTGACCGCCCAGGGTGCGCAGCTCTTGCAGGGCTACCCGGGCCTGATCGGCTCGCTTGGGTGCTCCCGGCATTTCCATCAGGTTGGGTGGCACGCCATGCCAGTGGTAGTCGTATTCCATGTAGTCGACGCCCTTACCTGGGATGGTGTGAGCAATAATAACTGTCGGCGATTCACTAACCGCCTTACTCAGGTTACAGGCGCTGATAATGGCGTCCATGTTGTGGCCGTCAATCTCGATGACGTGCCAGCCAAAGGCCGCCCACTTCTTGGCAAGATCGCCCAACGGCATGACGACTTCCGTATTGCCGTCGATTTGAATATTGTTGCGGTCAACGATAACCGTAAGGTTGCTCAGGTGATTCTTGGCGGCCCACATCATGCCTTCCCAAATATTACCCTCGTCCAGCTCGCCGTCGCCGGTGAGGCAGAAAACACGGGCACGGCTGCCGTCCATACGCAGGGCATAGGCATGCCCGGCGGCCACGCTTAGGCCGGAGCCGAGCGGACCGGAGGTATTTTCAAGCCCCGGCAGGCGCAGTCGCTCAGGATGTCCCTGCAACCGCGAACCGAACTTGCGTAACGTGGCTAATTCCTTGATCGGGAAATAACCGGCGCGCGCCAAAGTAGCATAGAGAACCGGCACAATATGGCCGTTGCTCAGAAATAGTCGGTCGCGCTCTGCCCAATCGGGCTGCTTAGGTCGATGGTTGAGGACCTCAAAATAGAGGGCGGCAAAGACATCGGCCATGTCGAGTGGGCCGGCCGAATGGCCGCTGCCGGCCTCAACGAGCATTTTCACGATATCCTCGCGGATTGTGTTGGCCATAAGTTCTAAGTCACGATGCGTCATGCTATAACCATAACCTTTTTGCTGTGATTTTACGAGAGGAAGCTAGGAGGCGCCTTCGGCGATAGCTTCAAGTGCCACATAGGCAATTTCCGGGTCGGCGTGGTCATGGATGAAGCTGCCGCAGTTGAGCAGGTCGGCGCCGGCTTCGACCGCCCGTCGGCCGGTCTCCTGATCGATGCCGCCGTCGACGCTGATTTCCAGTGCCGGGTTGATGGCACGCGCCTGGCTGATCTTCTCCAGGCAGTCGACGCGGAATTCGCCGCCGTTATGTCCCAGCCGGCCGGTAAATATGAGTAGGTGGTCGATTTTAGGCAGCAGGTCCTTCACTTGTTCGACCATGGTCTCAGGATTAATGGCCAGCCCGATACGAATCTCAAACGACCGCAGCTCGCGCATTAGCGACTCCCGGTCGACATCCGCTTCATAGTGGAAGATGACCAGACTCGGCTGCAGCGAAACGATATTCTCGATCTGGCCTTCAGGGTGGCTCATCATCAGGTGCAAGTCGAAAGGTACGCCATCGATGTCGTAGACCTGGCTGAGGCCGACGGTTTTGGTGTCAATGAAAACGCCGTCACAGACGTCGATATGCAAACGTCGGGCGAACGGCTTTACCCGATCGATGCGCGCCGCGTAGTCAGCCGGGGTTGATGCCAAGATGGTTGGAGCGACTGAAGCCATTAGCCGTAAAGCTCCTCAATCTGGTCCAGCCGACGTTGGTACTTGGTATCGGCATCGAAGGCAGTGTTTATCCAAGCGTCCACGGCTGCGATGGCTTCATCCTCGTCGATAAACTTGGCAGGCAACACCAGCACATTGGCGTTGTCGTCGCGCTTGGCGGTCTTAGCGCTTTCAAGGCTCCATACCAGGGCGGCACGGATGCCACGTACTCGGTTGGCCGCGATGCTCATACCCTGCCCGCTTCCACAAATAAGCACGCCATGAGCCTCATCGCTGTTGTCTTCGCCCAAGACTTTTACCGCCACGCCATAGGCGTACATGGGGTAGTCGTCTTCATGCTCCAGCGACTTCGCACCGACATCCACAACTTTATGGCCTTTGGTCATCAGGTGCTCAATAATGGCTTTTTTCAGTTCGAATCCTGCGTGGTCGGCTCCGATGAAGACGTTCATGTGGTTGTGTCCTGATTGGTTGATGCTTGCTGTTGGTTGATGCTTGCGTTGTCCTTGAGCTTGGCTTATCTGGATGGGACAGCCTGTAAGGTAATACGTTCTGTCATCTCCATATCGCTCGTTTCTAGTAGCATTATCGACCATGATGCTTGCTGCAGCAAGCCGCGGAGCTAGGGCCGGAGGTACCCTTTCACGCAATAGCGGTAAAATACCGCTATTTTAAGCGTTTTAAATGGTGGTATTTTACCGCCATTTGCTAAGAGGACTACCCCTTCCCCTTGGTCAAACTGACGGAATAGCAAAAGGGTGTCGTTATCGACCCACGATGAAAATGCCAATAAACTCATTCACCTTATTAGAGGAACAATCCAAACCCCCTAACGATCATAAAAAGAAAGACCGCCAGACGGAGAAGATTAGACGATAGTCTTCCCAACGTTAATCACGCTCTCAACCAACCGGTTCGAATAACCCCACTCGTTGTCATACCAAGCCACAACTTTCAACAGGTTGCCATCAACCACACGGGTCAGTCCCAAATCAATGACGCTGGAATGAGGATTACCGATGAAGTCGCTCGAAACCAGAGGCTCCAACGTTGCGTCCAGGATACCGGCATAGTCCGGATTCTTGGTCGCCTCAACGAGGACTTGGTTGACTTCTTCGACAGTGACATTGCGCGAGGTCAGGATCGTCAGGTCCGAGAGCGAGACTACCGGGGTAGGCACGCGAACACTCATGCCGTCGAACTTACCTTTGAGCGGCAAGTACGCCTTGGCGGCGGCTGTTGCCGCGCCGGTGGTTGTCGGGACAATGTTCTCGGCGGCGTTGCGCCCTTCGCGTAGGTCTTTAGCGGGAGCATCCTGCAGGGCCTGGGAGGCGGTGTAGCTGTGGACCGTTGTCATCATGGCTTTATCGATACCGAAAGCTTGGTCGATGACCTTCACCAAAGGTGCGATTGAGTTGGTGGTGCAGGAAGCATTGGAGATTACAACGTCCGTTGCTGCCAAAGCGCCCTCATTGACCCCAATGACGAACGTGCCAACGCCCTCACCCTTGGCTGGCGCGCTGATGACCACGCGCTTGGCTCCGGCCTTCAGGTGCAGGCTGGCGTCTTCGACTTTGGTAAAACGGCCGGTACTCTCAATGACAACGTCGACCGCCAGGTCCGTCCACGGCAACGCGGAGGGATCCTTTTCGGCCGTAACCATAATGCTCTTGCCACCGACAATCAGGTGAGTCTCGTCAAAGCTGACTTCCTCGTGATAAGCGCCGTAGTTGGAGTCATGTTTGAGCAGGTATGCCAGCGTTTCAGTTGATGTCAGGTCATTAATAGCAACGACATCCAGCTCAGGGTGGCCCATGGCAATCTTGAAAGTGTTGCGCCCAATGCGCCCGAACCCGTTAATCGCAATCTTATAACTCATGTATCATCTCACCTTCTTATTTGCCATCAGCGTATAAGGTTTGCCTCGTTGAAGCAAGGTTGCCGAAGCTACTTGGTATCTTCGTAGAGCCTGATTGAGCTCAGAACCACTTCGCGGGCGGCGGCGGAGTCGCCCCATCCATTGAAATGAACCTTGGCACCAGTCCAGTCATTTTTCCAATCTTTATAGTGTCGATAGAAGTGCTCGATTACTTTAGGAAAGTGTTTGCCGAGATCGGCCACTTCGGTGATATGGGTTTTAGTAATGTCGCTGGCTGGAACGCAGATAAGCTTATCGTCACCTTCGCCGTCGTCAACCATGTGCAGGACGCCGATAGGCCGGCTAGGTACGACAACGCCATGAGGTACGCTCTCATTAATAATTAACAATACATCCAATGGGTCGCCGTCATCGCACAGGGTATGCGGGATATAACCGTAATCGGCTGGATAACCGAGCGGTGAGGCGTTAACTCGGTCTAGAGTAAGATAACCGGTCGACTTATCCATTTCATATTTATTACGATCACCCATACGGATTTCAATAACTACGTTTACGATTTCTGGTGCCTTGGTGCCGGCGGTAAGTTCTTTCATGCGGGATAGCCTCTTAGGTTTGTGCTCAAGTATAGCATATTTATCCCTTAGGGGAGCCTTCGGTTAATCTTATAAAGA
>JBBRTI010000026.1:0-9621 GCA_038244585.1 Candidatus Saccharimonadia bacterium
AGCCCCCTCTCCGCATATTCGCGCCTCATTACCCCGCCCGCATGCGGATGGGACTGCGCCTGGGCCAGCGGCGAGTTGAAACCGTGGGCGTAGTGCGTCAGTTCATGGACCAAGGTAGCTACAACAACGAACTCCGGAATCTGAGGATCGCGGAAGAGGCCGTTCATGGTAATAATACTGGTATTGCGGTCCTGAGGATCGAGCGATATGCTGCCCAGGCGCCGTTTAGCCCGCCGCCCATAGACAATCCGCACGTCGTTCTGCTGCGGCACGTCGTTAAAATGAGTGTCCCAGGTATCGTCGAGCAGTTGTTGCAGCCAGGCTTCGTCTCGCATCATGGCATTATGTCTCCGTCGTCTTCGTTGCCGTAGTATTTGTAGGCCGCGGGCTGATTAAAAGCCGACGGAGCCGAGGGTACAAAGTCACGTGCGCGCAACCGCCCGGCCAGCTCTATGAGCTTGGCTCGATGGTTCTTGAGGATGAGCGGCGTGAGCTGAGCCGTCCCCACGACGCCGGTCACGACGTAGTCCAGCGTCACCGCCGCCGGAGCCGTGCCGGTGAGCTGTTGGACGGCCAGGGCGTAGGTGCGCAGCTGGAAGCTCTTCTTGGCCTTATCGGCGAGCTTTTCGGCATCATGCAACGAGCCGGTCTTGAAATCGCGGATCTCCAACTCATCTCCGAGGCCAAAGGTGGCGTCCATGCGTCCCCGCAGGCGCAGTTTAGCCTCGGGAATCTCCATGGTTATAGGCTGCTCAGTTGAGCGCACCGGACGATCCGTCACAGACTCACGTTCGACAAAGCGGCGGATGGTTGCCTCAGCCCGTGCCCGTGCCGTATCGGCCAAAGCACGAGACTCGTAGCCGCGGTCGCTCCAAAGCTCACCGAGGCGAGTCAGTAGCTCCGGCGTGGGCACGGTTTCACCGCGCAGTCGGCCCTCATAATACATTTGGATCGTCCCATGAATAGCCGAACCAAAGGCCAGCTGCGGCCCAAACGGCTGGCTGATTTTAAGGACGTTTTGGAGGAAAAAGTCATGTGGGCTCAACTCATAACGCTCCAGCGCACCGACACCCAGCTCAATCCAGCCGTCCGCCGTCTCAAAGGGCAACCGGCTCGGAAGTTCGGCCTTTAATGGATAATATCGTTGTAATTTTTGCATCATTTTATCAACCTTATTGACCTCAGGCCGGTCGATGGCCAAGTCGGGCTCATGCCCTAACAGCTCACCAATGAGGGGGCTGACCGCCTGGCGCTGACCGCCTGCGGTGGCCACCGGCGCGCTGAGTAGTAGATCGCGGCGGGCACGTGTCGCCGCCACGTACATCAGGCGCCGCTGTTCATGGGCCGGAGGTAGGTCAACACTCGTAATCAGTTCGGGCGGCACTTCCAGACTGCCCATACCGGGCGGTTCACTCCACGACTTGGCCGTGGAGTTGACGACATAGACCGTATCGAACTCCAGGCCTTTGGAGGCATGGACTGTCAGCAGTTGCACACCGTCGGTGTCGCCCAAGGTTTCGGATACTTCCAAAGCAGGTGGTCGAGGAAAGCGACTCAGATAACCCGTAAGCGATTGATCCCCGCCGGACAATTCGCTGGCCGTGACGTAATCCTCAATCTGGCCATAGAACTGAGCCAGATCGTCGAAAACACGCATAATGCGTACCTGGCTGCCCTCGTGAGAGGCGTCCTCAGCTAAACCCTGCAACTCAGCTGCCAGGCTCGGGGATCCGTCAACGGATACGAACACCAGGTTATAAGCCAAGGTGCTGACGTTCTCCGCCGCTGCCCAGTCGCGCCACTTATCTAGTTTGGCAACTACCTCGGCTGCGGCCTCGTCACCGCCCGTCGCTAGCGACCTCAACGTGGCCTCGGCCGAGGTGAGGTCACGGGCCGCCTGTTCGACGACCTGTCGCCACTGGGCGGCCTTCCAGCCGATGAACGGCCCCATGACCACGTGGGCTATAGATTCCTCGCTGGCCCGGTGGCCGACCCACTCCATGAGGTACCACAGGTTGATCAGTTCGCGCTGTTCGAAGATATTGACCTCAGTTGAGATGGCAAACGGGACTTCCCGGCCCCGCAGCGTCTTGGCATAGGTCCGGAGGGTGGCGTTGCTGCGGGCCAGGACGGCGATTTCGCCTGGAGCCTGGCCGGCAGTAATGCGCGCGGTAATATCGGCGACCACGCCTGCCTGCTCATCGGCCGGCGAGGCGTATGGCCTAAACAACACGGTAGCAGCGTCGGTTTGGGCGACCAGCCGCTTGTCGATGCCGAGCTTAGACTCCAACCGCTCGGGGTTGTTGCCGGTAATTAGCCGGTAGGCCGCATCCAGTATCGGCTGGCCGCTGCGGTAGTTCTGTATCAAGGCCAGCGGGTGCTCCACCTTGAAATGCTCGGTAAACAGCAGGATGTTGGCTATGTCGGCCCCGCGGAAGCCGTAAATGGCCTGGTCATCATCGCCGACGGCAAAAAGGTTGCCGTCCGGCTCGACGATGCAGCGCAGCAAAGAGTCCTGGACGGGGCTGGTATCCTGATATTCGTCCACCAGCACGTAGGTGAAGCGGGTCCGCAGGCGCTCGGCGATGTTCGGACGCTCAGTGAGGATACGCAGCGGCAGGGCCAGTTGATCGTAGTAGTCAAAAGTCGCCGTTTCACGCTTGATGGTCTCGTAGAGTTCATACATTGCCGCCAGATCCTGCTGTTCCAGGATATCGGTCGGATGCAGCTCTCCCGGATTGTCCGACAGTCCGTCCACGTACTCACGGTAGCTGGCCGTTGTAACTGCTGCGTTCTGCAGCCGACCGATATAGCCGACGATCTTGGTCATAAATTCAAAAACATCACTCTGCAAACCGTAATATTTGAGGTCGATCTCGCCAAAACGTTGTTGGAGAAGCAACGCTTTTTGGGTATCGTTGAGCAATCCACCACGGGTGCTGCGTCCGATATGGCCGGCATACTCGCTCAGCAGTCCGCTGCCGAAAGCATTGAACGTCATGACTGCTACGCTGAACGACTCCCAACCGATCAGGCCGTACAAACGGTCGGACATTTCCCGTGCGGCCTTCTCCGTGAAGGTCAAAGCAAGAATCTGAGTGGGTTTAGCATGCCCCTCTGCGATTAGCCGGGCAATCCGCTGGGTGATGACAGCCGTCTTACCCGTGCCGGCTCCTGCAACCACAAGCAGAGGGCCATCGAGATGGTCGACGGCTATCCGTTGTTGGGGGTTGAGACCGTTAGTAATATCCATGATCCTATTGTATCAGCCGGCGGAATGTTTGCACGAAACACAACCATAAGTGTTATAATTACGACAAGAGAATTATGACGTGGCAGATCTAATAACCCGAACAGCCAAGCTTGTCCCCTACGCCAAACGGCCGAAGCAAGTGCCGAGTTTTGTTACTGCCTACGCCTATGAGCCGTTGAGCGACGAACCGGCAGCAGCTTACGGCAACTTCTACGTCGTAATCGAGGTCGTCGCCGGCGGACGCCAGAGCGAAGAAGTCTCAGATCTGGTCATCGAATCGTTCGGCGCCCACTATTACAACGAAGCAAACGGTTCCTTGGATGCCCTGGCGCGCTTCGAGACGGCCATCAAAGTCGTCAACCATGAGCTGCTGGATTATATCAACCAAGGCAACGCCGCCTGGATCGGCAAGTTGAGCGCCGTCATCGCCGTCCAGACCCAGTCCGAGCTCCACATCAGCCACTCCGGCTCGGCCGAGGCCTACCTGTACCGAGGCAAGTCCGGTACTCGTATCACCTCCCACGGGCATGAGCGCACCGGCGGACCGTCCAAAACCTTCGGCACCATTGCCAGCGGTAACCTGGATGACGAGGATCGCCTGCTCATCGCCACCCCGGCTCTATTCCATCAACTGCCGTTGGCACGGTTGCAGGATGTTGTCTCGACCAACAATCCCAGTCGGGCCATCAGCGAGCTCACCGACCTTCTCAAGGACGCCTCAACCGAGCGTGTTGCGGCCCTGGTCATCGCCGTTACAACACCTGAACAGGCCGCCCTCCATGTACGCAGCGACGAGCCTAGCGAAATCCAGTTAGGTACGCCGGAGACCCCCATGGAAGCGGCTCGTTACGCCGCGGTCCCAATCAAGGCCGCCACCTTAGCTTCTTCCCGGCGAGTCGGCAAAACTGCCAAGGCCGGGTGGAACAAATCCCAGCCGCACCTCCGTCGGGCCGGCTACGCGGTGGCCGGAGCCATCCGGGGGGGACTTTCGACCCCTAAGCGGCGCCGATATAGCGCGCTGGCGGCCGTCCTGTTGCTGGCAGGTGCCGGTATCATGTCTGCACGTTCCCTGGACGCCGCCGCCAGCAACCGCCTGCTCACACGTTTCGAGGCCGCTTATCAGTCCTACCAAGCTGCCGCCGCTGATACCGACTCGGCCAGCTCCAAAGCCGGTCTGGCTCTAGTAAAGCAGCAGATGTCGTCATTATCCGGGCGTGAAAGAGCCCAACTTAACAGCCGCTTAAAGCACGCTAAGCTCTTATCCGGTGAACCCACGACAGTTGAGGCCTTAATCAGCCAAATCAACGATGTTTCTGACCGCCTGGACGGACTGAGCCGAGTCGATACAACGACAGTTGTGTCTTTCTCAAGCCAAAAAAATGCTAAACCTAAGCATATTGAAATACGTGATGGCAAGGCCTACCTCATCGACAGCAACAACGATTCAGCAATTTACGTTGTAAATATTTCAACGAAAACGATAACAAAAAGTCCTGCATCCACCAAGGAAATGGGAAATGTAACTGCTACAACGATATCCAGCGACGGCCAGGGCATGTATATCCTAACCGCCCAGCCGCAAGTGTGGTTCTTCCGCTTTGCTGACGAATCACTGGTCCGGCAGACAGTTGCCCTAGACCTTTGGGAAGCCGGGTCCGCCATCGCCTCTTATACCGGCAACTTATATATCCTAACGCCGACCGGTATTTATAAGCACGTCAAAACCTTAAGCGGCTTCTCTCCCAAGACGTCCTACCTTCCGCCCGCTCAGGCCGCGGGATCTGCCACTGCCAAGGCCCTGGCGGTGGACGGAAATGTCTACACTCTGGGCGGCACTCAGCTGCGGCAATACCTGGCCGGCGCCCTGCAGACGACTTTGCCGGTTCCCGATGGATTAACTGACGGCACAATCCTCAAACAATCAGCTGATGGCAATACCCTCATTGCGGTGTCACCTTCCGGTAAGCGTATCGCTACCTGGTCGACGGCTGCCGCCCTAGAGTACGCTCATCAGTACGCCCTGAACGGAACCAAGGAATTATCCGACGCCGCCCTTGACGGGGCCACTCACACTGCCTACGCCATAGTCGAAGGCCGGCTCGTCAGTTTCAAGACCGAATAAACCCGTCCGTGCAATAATTGCGATGTGCGACCCCGCCAGAATACGGCGGGTCTAGAGTTCTTCTACCGTTTGTATGCCTAGGAGGTTCAGTCCGAAAGCCAGCTGGCGCGTGACCTGGTCGATCAGCCGCAGCGATGCCGCCCGAGCAGGGTCATCTAGACCGAGTTCTAGAATTTTGGGAGAGGCGACATACCAGCGGTTGGCCGCTTCTGCTAGTTCATATACATATGATGCTACGAGGTTGGGCCGGTACTCGTCAGCCGCCACTTTGAGGACGCCGGGCATGACGTAGAGGCGGTCTATGATTTGACACTGGTCCGCGGTCAGCTCCGCTTCAACCAGACTGGATCGGTCGGACCCGTCAAAGCCCGCCCGCCGCAGAACGCTGCGCAATCTGGCGTAAGTATAAAGCTGGTATGTACCGGTATTGCCCTCGAAACGGGTGATGGCTTCCGGATCGAGCGTGACGTCGGTCAGCGGGTCGCGGTTCAGATCGGCCCACTTGAGCGATGCCAGGGCGACGGCCCGGGCTCGCGCGTCGCGCTCCGCCGCCGGCAGCTCCGGCGCCCGTGCGGTAATCGCAGTGGCCGCGGCGCGGCTCACCTCGCCCACGAGCTCAGGCAGGCGCAGGACGTTGCCAAGCCGCGTGCTCATCTTGCCGCTGGCAAGCTGCAGAAAGCCGTAGCCGATATGTACCAGCCGATCCCACCGCAGGCGTTCGGCTGTCGCGGTGCCGTAGCGCTTCGCGAAGGCCGGAAGCGTCGCTAGATAGCAGATAAGGGCAAAGGCCTGGTCGAAGTTATGCGCCTGAGTCTTGTCGGTCACAGTAACCGCCCGGTCTATCTTATGATCGCGTGCCCACTGCAGCCGGACCGCCACGTCGCGGAAGGCGTAGGTGGTATAACCGTTGGTGCTGATAAGGTAGCAGCGGCCGAACGTCCGCACGCGAGCCGCCAGCGGCTTATCAATTCCCTGCCAGATTTGCGACAGCTCGTCGAAATCGACATAGCGGGCCTCACCCTCGGCGTGCCACAATTCCCGTTCGTCCATGAACTCACGGAGACTGGCCATATCGGCCTCATAGAAACTTTCGCCCTGTTCGAGGTCGGTGGGCGGAACCCCAAATAGAGCCAAATCGTGAGACAGCTCCCGCTTGGAGACCGTGACGAACTCTTCCCACCGGGCCCGGTTACCGGCGTCGCCCTGCTCCAGCATGACGAACTCGTCGCGGACCTGCACCGCCCAATCGTCCACCTTGCCCTCCTGACTGCTGCCCCAGACATAGAGACGCTGCAGCTCGTCGATCGGACTGGCCCGGTAAGCAGCCTTATCGACGTTGTGCTTGTAAGCCCACAGCAAGACGCCGAACTGAACGCCCCAGTCCCCCCAGTGGTTATCCGTCACCAGATTGGGGTATTTGAGCTCAAGGATACGACGCAGCGAATCACCGATGTTGAGATTGCGCATATGGCCGGCGTGAAGCCGCTTGGCGACGTTGGCGCCGATGTATTCGAGCATCACTCGTTCCGAATCATGCTCAAGGGTGTTCTCAATCAGGTTGGCGCCCAGCAGCTCTATATAGGATGATTGGCTCAAACGGACATTCAGATACGGCCCGACTGCCTGACATTCCAACGGCAGACGATGAGTAGAGATATAGGCCACCAGCCCTTCCATCAGTTCAGAGGCCAGAGTCGCGGGGTTTTTGCCACTCTCTTTAGCGGCCCGGAAGGCCAGGTTCGACGTCAAGATTCCGCGCGACATGTCCGGCGGCGTCTGCCAGTCAGGTGGAATATCCGGGTGCCCTAGGGCCCGCCAGTCCGTAAGACGTCTGACAAGGTCGGTGTAGCCGATAAACTTGGCTGGGCTGGGTTTGGGTTTCATTGGCTTATTATAGCGCTTTCGGGTGGGTGGACCAATCCTTGTCGGGGCTGGGAGTCGGTTTGCGCTGTTCCTATGTGACCAGCCACTAAACAACTGCTACGAAATTGTCGGTTTTACCAATACCCGCTGCATTTAATTTGACAGGATCCACCTCGAAAATATTGACTTTTGGAATATATGTACTATTATACCTCGTATCGTTCGGGTTGATGCTCCTCTGCGTCCAACCTCGCGTGTCAGCTTGAAATACCCTTCCAGTTACCTCCCCGAAAGGAGCACAGGTGATCAATGACGATGACGTCGACGACCACCAAGAACGGCTACATGCCTACAATGACGAGGAGCCTCTCAGGTACGAACGCCCGACACGTGGCATCTTAGGATGGTTTACTCGTCGTCTACCTGCACAGCCTGAAGGTCAAGTGCACCTCGATCTGGAGTGGCGCGATGTCCGAGCGAACCTCGGTATTGAAGCTGTAATCCTCAGCGCCGCCATGCTCTGCTTGGTGATTGTTGGCATCACCATCTTCTTCATGGTCCCGTTCCTGCATATCACCCTGCTCGGCACCATCGCCGGAATCGTCAGAATCCTCTGGCATCAAGACCTCCACCAGGGTAACTTCTTCCCCTCTGGCAGCATCGGCGCCGCCGCGGACGACGGATTCGGTTGGCCATGGTACGTCAGGATTGTTGCAACCTTCGCGGTGATGGCTCTTATGAAACTGTTCATCTCGATTATCCCACGCGCAGCCCTGGATGAGGAGCAACTATTCCGCGAGGGTGCTGAGCTCTGGACATGGCCGGAACGCATCAAGGCGTCATTCCTGTTCGGCTTTGCCCATGTGAGCAACCTTATCTACTCTGTTGCAACCATGCTAGCCCTCAGCGGGGGAGGAATGATCTTTACTCTCTACTACCTACATTCGTATCACAAGACCAGGGATTCACGTCTGGCAACCAAACGGGTAGCGGCGGTCCACAGCCTCTACAACATGTTGGCCATCTTGTTATTTGCCCTAACTTTACTGGTGTTGATATGGAGTTAACCATAGCCCTCAATGCCAAAGTTCGCTAAGCCCCCAAGCAAGACACAAGAGTCACTTGCTTGGGGGCTCTTATTTTATTGCCTATTGCCCGAGGCCAGTTTAACCGCTTTCCCGCTGAATCTGCTAGGATAGAATCATGAAACTCCTGGCTAAAAACAAGCGTGCCACCTACGACTATGAGCTCACCGAGCGGCTTGTGGCCGGCTTAGTGTTGAACGGGGATGAAGTTAAAAGTGCCAAGGCGGGTCACGCCAGCCTTAAAGGGTCGTTCGTTTTTCTCCGCGATAGTGAAGCCTATCTGACTAACGCCCATATTACGGCCTACGCCAACGCCTACAATAAGACCGGTATAGATCCACTGCGGAACCGCAAGCTGCTGCTCCATCGCAAACAGCTGGCACATCTGACGGCCCAAAAACAGGCCGGCTTCAGTGTTGTCCCCACTGCCCTGATGCTTGAACGCGGCCTGTTAAAACTAGAGATTGGCATCGGCCGCGGCAAGAAACAATATGACAAAAGAGAGACCATAAAACGGCGCGACAACGATCGCGATTTGGCTCGCAATGTTCGCCGATAAGCATAAGCATAAAAAGCTGGGTAAAACTGCTTGACGAGCGTAAGCGTGAGCGTTATTCTACTTATAGGTACCTGCACAAAAAAAGTACTCAACACAAAAAAGAACATACTCCATTACCTTAGAAAGGGCTTTCCAAAGCCCTTTCTGTTTTTTTATGTACAATTTTACCGGCAAAATCACAGCTTTATCAGCAGTATAGCTGCCTGTGCATAACTAGACCATCGTATTGGCGGGGATGCAACCCATGGATTGAGGGCCGGTTTAGCGGGGGGTTGAAACGCCGCTTTCGGTATCGGTGATTGTCTGGGAATCCAGAGACTTGGAGAGCGCGTTATATTCGTCAACACCGGACTGGTATTTTTCTATACGCGAGTTGATATCTTCGACCAGTCCGTTCTGTTTGGGCACCAGGTTGTTATAAGCTGTAATGTTTCCGTTGCCCCGATAGTTTTCGAGTTGCCGATTGACCGCCGACAACTGGGTCTTGAGATTACGGATGGTTGCCAGCTGGGTCTGCAGCTCGGCCCGGCGTGTACTGAAGACATTCTGATATTGTTCATGAGCCGCAACGACGGCCGCCCGGTTCGTAAAGTAACGACTGTAGTAAGTTTCGAGGTCCGGAGGCAGCGCGGTGTACTCGGTCGCCAGGATGGAATGCAGCTCGTTGGCCTGTTGACCTGGCTCGCTGATGGCGTACTGGGCAATACGGTCGCGCAGATCGGCATCGGTGATACCGGCG
>JBBRTI010000027.1:0-9585 GCA_038244585.1 Candidatus Saccharimonadia bacterium
ATCATCGGGCTGCGCTTGGTCTTGGCGTACAATACGTCGCCGATTTCGTCACGCAGTTGGAGCTTGAACTTGGTCCACTCTTCGCGGCTGGCGGGTCCCTTTTGGCTACGTTGCTCAAAGCTCTTACGAACTTCAGTACGTGCCTTGTTGATGAGTTCCTCGTTTTCCTTCATATAGATGAAGCCGCGGCTGATGATATCCGGCGAGCTTATGAGCTTACCAGTCTTACGGCTGACAGTAGCAATAATCATGAAGACCCCTTCTTCGCCGATGACCAGGCGGTCCCGCAGAACCACCCCTTCTACGTCTCCTACTCCGGAACCATCAACCATTACCATTCCGGCAGGGATTCGCTCGCCCTTCTTGGCCGATGTTGGGGTAACTTCAAGTACATCGCCATTGTCCATCACGAAAGCATTCGCGCGCGGTACACCATTCTCGATTGCAACCTCGGCACCGTACACCAAGTGGTGGAATTCACCGTGAATTGGCATAAAGAACTTGGGCTTCAGAAGGGCGACAAGATCGCCCTGGTCTTCGCGGTGGCCATGGCCTCCAACGTGCACGGGACCGTGTCCCTTAATTGTTTCAGTAGCGCGCGAGTAAACAATCGCACCTTCACGCATAAGGTTATCGATGAGTTTAACGACAGCGACTTCGTTGCCAGGGATTACACTTGAACTAAAGATCACGCTGTCTCCAGGCTTAATCTTCACGTTCTGATGATCGCCGGTACTCATTCGAACCAGAGCTGCGTTCTCTTCGCCCTGGGAGCCAGTGCAGAGGATGGTTATTTTATTGTCTGGGAGTTCGCCGATATCTTGGGCCTTAACGAGAAGCCCGGTTGGAATCGAAAGGTACCCCATCTTCACGCATAGCTCGACATTGGTGAGTGTTGAACGGCCCACCAAGGCCAGTTTGCGTCCTGCCTTGGCGGTTTCATCAATAATCAGCTGCACGCGGGTGATCGAACTTGAGAAGGTCGAGATCAGAATTCGATTTTCGGCACGAGCAAATAGGTCGTTGATAGTCGGAATGACGACGCGCTCGCTGGGATTGTGCCCAGCTCGGTCACAGCTCGTACTGTCGCTCATAAGCAGCAACACTCCCTCTTCGCCCAACTCTTTGAGCCGTTGCATGTCCATGGGCTTATTATCGATTGGCGTCTCGTCGTGTCGCCAGTCACCCGTGTTAATAATAGTACCGACCGGTGTACGTAGCACTACGGCCGTCGAATCAGAAATTGTGTGGGTAACTCGTACCAACTCCAAATTAAACTTTCCAATCTGCACGCGTTCATGCTTGTCTGGATCGAGAATAATGAAGTGGGGTGTATGAATTTTAAACTCAGAGATTTGCTTCTCGACGAAGGCCAAGCTCAATCGAGCGCCGTAGACCGGTACCGGGAATTTAGGCAACAAATAACCAGCTGCACCTATGTGGTCCATATGGCCATGAGTAATGATGATCGCCTTAACCTTGTGCTTGTTGCGCTCGAGGTAGGAAGTATCGGGAATTATATAGTCTACTCCGGGCTGCTTGGCATCGGTGAATGCGAAACCAATATCTATAATTACAATCTCGTTCTCGAACTCTACCGCCATCATGTTCTTACCGATCTCGCCGAGGCCGCCCAAGATCATTACTCGTAATCTTGGTTCGTTCGTAACGGCGTTGGCCGGGCCGCGATTAGACTTCATCTTGGTCTGTTGCGTGCCAGACGCGCCATTATATTCGCTCTTGTTCACTGGCATTGAGTCGAGAGCTGGAATCAAGTTGGTGTGGTTGGGCTGCTGCTGACCGAAACGTCGACGACGTCCGGCGCCTCCGCCGCCTTGGCGTTGTCCGCCGCCGGCATTCCCCTGGCGCTGGCCTTCGGCACGGTCAGGATTGGCTGGACCCATCTGAGGGGCCGGTACGCCGAGTGAAGCCGAACGGTTCGGGTCGGTGGTGCTGGCGCCGGGATTGCGGAAACGCGGCGGGCGTTGCGGACGGTTCGGCCGCGGCTGGTTATTGTTATTTTGGTTGTCCGAACCCTGTTGGGGGTTGGGGTTTGGTGTGTTTGGTTCCATATATATTTGGTTCCTTTGCTGCAGACCGGGGGTCTGCGTTTTTAATTATGTATTGTTCAAGACTGAGTCATCCCGAGCAGAGGTGAGGTATGAATCGTTGTAATACATACATCGGCTCCAGCACGGTATAAAGCGAGTCCGGAATTTAATTGTTAACGAATAAGAGCAGGTATGGCGGCGAAGTCATCCATAAGGGTCTGACGCATGCCCCCGTTATAAAGGGCGGCCGCCGGATGATACAGAGGCAGGTACGTCCAGCCGTCACGTAGCACGGGTTGGCCATGCGCTTCGCCTATTTTCAGCTCCGGCAAGAACACGTTCATAGCATGCCGGCCTAAAAAGACGACGGCTCGCGGACGGATAATCTCAATTTGACGCTTAAGGTACGGAACAAAGGCGGCGATTTCTTGACGGCTCGGATCGCGATTGGCCGGCGGCCGGTATTTGACGATGTTCGTGATGTAAACATCCGAGCGCTCAAGGCCGATGGATGCGAGCATTTCATTGAGGAGCTTGCCTGAGGCACCGACAAACGGTTCGCCCGTCAGGTCTTCCTGCTTGCCCGGCGCTTCACCAACAAACACCAGTGAAGCGTCGTGGGAGCCGCTGCCAAAGACCAGCTGGGTGGCGGTGAGACGCAGCTCCGGCGTCGGATCATCGCGCACGATTGCGTGCGCTAGCTCCTGCAAGGCTGCTGCCTTCTCCACGCTGTCCGTCATTTTGTTCCCTCTGCCACGGCGGCTGGCACCCTCAATCTTCAAAGCCCTGCTAAATCCTTCGACTTCGCTCAGGATGACACTTTCGGCGAACCGAGTTGTCATGCTGAGTAGGGCGAAGGAGCCCTACGGATGTGGCTATTTATCGTCGCCGACAGCCTTCATTGATAGATTAAGTCTACCCTGAGCATCGATTTCGGTCAATTTGACCTTAACCTGGTCTCCGACCTCAACGATGTCGCTTACCCTCTCAACACGGTGGTCGGCCATCTGCGAGACGTGAACCAAGCCGTCACGGCCGGGCAGGATGTTGACGAAGGCGCCGAACTCCATGAGTTTGACGACGGTGCCGGTGTAAACGGTGCCGATTTCGGGGTCCTCAGTGAGGCCGCGGATTATCTGGATGGCGCGATCGGCCCCTTCTGCGTCGACCGAAGCAATCATGATGAGCCCTGAGTCTTCAATGTCTATCTCAACGCCGGTTTCGGCGATGATGCGGTTGATGGTCTCGCCGCCCTTGCCGATAACTTCGCGGATCTTCTCCGGATTGATCATGAGCTTGGAAATGCGCGGGGCCAGCGGATTGACTTCAGCTCGCGGCGCAGCCAGGACTTTGAGCATCTCACTCAAGATGAACTCACGGCCGACGTGAGCCTGGGCCAAAGCATCTTTCATGATGGCGGGCGTGATGCCCTTTACCTTAATGTCCATCTGGAGAGCCGTGATGCCGTCCGCGGTGCCAGCAACCTTAAAGTCCATGTCGCCCGCGAAATCTTCCGCGCCTTGAATGTCGGTGAGGATGATGTACTTGTCAGCGGCATGCTTAATGAGGCCCATGGCGATGCCCGCGACGGGCTTCTTCAGGGGTACACCTGCGTCCATCAGACTAAGGGTTGAGCCGCAGACCGAGGCCATGGAGCTGGAGCCGTTCTGGCTCAGGATCTCGCTAACGGTGCGGATAGTGTACGGGAAGTCTTCGACGGCAGGGATCATCGGCAGCAGGGCGCGCTCGGCGAGAGCACCATGGCCGATTTCGCGGCGGCCTGGCGTCCGCATCGGACGGACTTCGCCGCTCGAATAACCCGGCGCGTTGTAGTGGTGCATGTAGCGCTTGGTAGTGCTCTCTTCCATGGTGTCAATCATCTGCGCAAAGCTAGTCGATGCTAGCGTGGTTACATTAAGCGCCTGTGTGGTACCGCGGGTGAACAAAGCTGAGCCGTGCGTACGGGGCAGCAAGCCGACATCGGCACTGATCGGACGGACTTCGGTGGTCTTCCGGCCGTCCGGGCGTTCGCCGTCCTCGACGATGGCGCGGCGGATTTCAGCGTCCATGACCTTGCGGAATGAGACTTCAAGATCGGCTCGCGGGTAGTTGTCAGCGAACTGGGCCAACACTTCTTTTTCAAGGTTGCGAATGGCATCATGACGGATGTAGTGATCCTGATGACGGACTGCCGGACCCAAGCGCTTGGCTAGGAAGCCTTCCAGCACCTCGACCAGCTCAGAATCAGCCTTGAACAGGTCGTAATCCTTGGCTTTGACGCCGACGGCCTTGGCAATTTTCTCCTGAAGCTCGATAACCGGCTGGATAGCCTTGTGAGCCAGCTCAATAGCCTCGATCATGGTCTTCTCGTCCACTTCGTTGGCACCGGCCTCAACCATCATGATGGCGTCTTTGGTTCCGGCCACAGTCAGGTCCAGGTCGCTCAGCGCGATTTGCTCTTCGGTCGGGAAGGCAATGAGTTCGCCTTCGATAAGTCCGACGCGCACGCCGACGACAGGTCCGTCAAACGGTCCGCCGCTCAGCATGAGAGCCGTAGAAATAGCGGTCATGGCGATAATATTTGCCGACAGCATCGGATCGACCGACAGTACCATGGCTACGGCCTGGACGTCGTTGCGGTAGCCCTTGGGAAACAAGGGACGGATCGGGCGGTCGATGAGGCGGGCACTGAGGGTACCGTGCTCGCTGGCGCGGCCTTCACGCTTGATAAAGCGGCTGCCGCTTATCTTGCCGGCGGCATAAAAGCGCTCTTCATAATCGATAAGCAACGGGAAGAAATCAATTCCGTCCCGGGGCTGGTTGCTGACGACGGCCGTACCCAAAACGACGGTATCGCCGTAAGTTACGGTCACGGCGCCATCGGCCAAAAAGCCCATCTTGCCGGTTTCAATAGTTAACTCACGTCCGCAAAACTCGGTCGTGAACTTCTGGATCTTGGATCCAAAAGGATTGATGATGTTGCTCATATGAGCTCCTTCTATAGTGATGGCGGGTAAGTGCCAGGGACAAGAGATTAATAATCAGAAACGATTAATCCCAAAGCTCCAACACTTCACTTACTGGATACCATCAGACATTCTGCCTGGACGTGTCGAACGTAGTATAACACCTATCTGAGGCCGCGACCGCTCGATATGCAGTCAAAAGCCAAGGGCCGGCGCTTGGCCGACCCTTGTATGCTTGCTACCGGCGCAGGGCCAGCTTTTTCAGAATATTCTGGTAACTGTCGGGGTTGCGCTTGGCTAGATAGTCGAGCAGACGGCGGCGCTTGCTTACCATTTTGAGGAGCCCGCGGCGAGAGTGCTCGTCCTTCTTGTGCTCCTGCAGGTGCTTGGTAAGCGACTTAATTTGTTCGGTAAAAATACCAACCTGAACCTCCGGTGAACCGGTGTCCTTCTTGTGGGTCTGGAGACCCGTAATTACCTTGGTTTTGGATTCAGGCTTTAACATAACTCCAGAATATTAGCACTTTTCCTCCCTCCTGGCAACCCTATTACCCTCTAATGGCTTAAATTTTAAGGTTTAAGCTCTTGATTGGGCCCTCCAACCAAGGCGTAAGCCCTGGCTGGAGGAAAAGAATATCGGTAGTTTCAGACCAATGGTCCAAATTACCGTGAGGCGTCGTCTGGAACAAGGAACCAGAAGCGGTCCAAACAACTCATTAAGCCATAGAAGTGCTCCGGATCTACCCGAAGCAGCTCCTCGGCCATCCGAAGGCGGTCCTTGTTGTTGTCAGGCCAGCCTGGCATGCCCTTCAAAGCACCAGACATCAGCGCCGGGCGCGGGTCTGTGTTCATCTTTGCGACTCTATCTATCATGTCTGCCATGCTCGCGCTCCTTTCTGGAGCTAGATGGGTGGTTGCAACACTGAACGATTATTTGGCCGCTCGGGCCTGTGATGTATAGGTGCCTGCGCAAGCGCAACTGAGACTGCTGCCTCACGCAATCGGTCGATGTTTCAACAGATAGCGCCAAGTAACAGAATAATTGTGTAATTATAGCATTTTTGTTTCTGTTGTCAATTTAAACTGACAAAATGGTTATGTTGGATGAGTTATCGGCTAAACTATGTCACGAAGGTGCTGGGCCACGGTGGCCTCATCAGCGTCTTCAAGGATGATGGCATCGTCCAAGCGATAATCCCCGACTTCCGTACGAACCAGACCGCTCAGATAAGCCCCTGTTCCAAGAAGCTCCCCCAAATCCTGCGCTAGCGTGCGGATGTAGGTCCCGCTCGAAACCTTGGTATCGAGCTCAATTATCGGATATTCGTACCTGATGAGCGTATTCTCATACACCGTCACTGCTCGGGACGGCATGACCACCGTTTCGCCGGCCCGGGCGCGCTTGTAGGCCTCCTGACCGTTGATCTTGATAGCCGAATAGACCGACGGGATCTGCGTGATAGGCCCGTGTAGAGTGCCAAGCGCGTCCAAGACGGCAGATTCCGAGGGAACCGTGTTGGACACGGGCGTCTTAGCGCCCTCATTGTCGCCGGTCGTAGACGTGGCACCGAGCGTAATACGAGCCACGTACCGCTTGTCCAGGCCGCTCAGGCCTTGCGCCTGCTTACAGGCAGTACCAAAGAGCATCAGCATCAGGCCGGTAGCCAACGGGTCGAGTGTTCCTGCGTGGCCGATTTTGCGCACACCGGTTTGTCGGCGCAATACCCGGATAACATCGAAGCTTGTGATTCCGATGGGTTTATTGATGAGAAGCAGGCCGTTCATAGCTATAAGTATCGCCGTATTAAGCTGGTGTAACAAGCGTGCCCGGTCGGTTAGTGTCCTTTGCGGCGCGAGGCAGCGCGAGCTCGGTCGGTACGAATTGCCGCGGAATGGGAAGTTTGAGGCTTCGGGGCAGTTCCCAACTCAATATGGTCGTGTTCGATAATCAGCGGCATTCCCCTCAGGGATGCGAGTCGGCCTGATATGGCTCGATAGGCCTCAAGTAAGGTATGGCTCACAGCTATTTGCTCTCCTGGGTCGAATTAGCAGACGAGTTGTCGGCTGACGGAGCGGGTGAGGTGTCAGCCTTGCTGTCGCGCGACTGCTCGTGCGGCTTCTCAGCTGGCTGACTGGCAGCTGGATTATCGTCATCGTTGCGGCGCAGCAACTGGGCAGCGGCGGCAAAGTCGGCCATGGCCGGGAACTCGGCTGTCAGCTGCTCTTCGAAGGGCTCACCGGAATTCATGGGACTCATCTCTATATGGCTGGGGTCGATGATAGGTTCGAACTGCTCCTTTGGTGCCTGGGGTTGGATGGGAGTTTCCTTAGGCTGGACCGGCTCAGGACGGGCGGCCGGACGGTTGTGGTCAGGCGTTGGCGTCTGGCGGACCGGTTCCGGGCGCGGCTGAGCCTGAGGGCGGTTGTCCGAACGGGCGGCGCGGTCGCCACGCGGCTGGTCGGCACGGGCCGACTGGCGGTCTGAACTATCGCGACTGTCGCGGTATAGGCCTTTGACCACGCTCTGCTGGCGGGCGCCTGCTGCCATCAGCTGTGCGGCTACCGTCATACTCTTAGAGGTGGTGTGGCTGGCTGTGAAACGGTCGGTGGAGCTGATCAGGCCGGTTAGCATGATGGTGGCGATATCGGCATCGATAAGGCCGGTTTGCAGGCTTTCGCTCAGTGCAACGAGGATTTCGCATAGGCTTGAGGCCGTCGGTTCAATAAGGTTTACCGCACCGAAACTCTCGTTTGAGCGGTGATAATCCAGATTCAGGACCGGGATGTTGCTGAAGAAGCTTTGGTTGTCGGCAAACACGCGGTCAATGCGGGCTCGCGTCGGAACGCCGAGGACGATAACCAGGTCAAAGTGATAGTCACCATAACCGAAGGTGACGTCGCTCGGGGCGAAGCTGCCCTGGAAGGGCGTGATATAGACGTTGAGCTTGCCTTTGCTGATCTCATAACCCACCTTTTCAATCTCGGCCTTTTGCAGGTCCAGTTTGACAATGAAGTCACGCAGACCGCTCAGGCTTTGGCTGACAACCGAAGCGTCGAGGAATTGCACCTGCTGCGGCAGCGGGTCGGAAATGACGGTACTGACCTTCTTGCCGACCTTACGTAGGACGGCCGATAGCGCTAAGACGGCGGTAACCTGATCGACCGTCGGATGTTGGCCGGTAAGGATGAGGATGGTTTCCGCCTGGCGGATGGCCTCGGATGTCTGCTGTTTTGGGGTGAGATCTTGCTGCATGTACTTTGGCCCGATGATTAAACAATATCCTAACATAACAAAAAACTAACGTTTTGTCAATGTTTACGCTTACGGTTAGCTGGCAGCTTAACCATGTGAGCTTTACAAACAGCCCCGTTTAAGGTATATTCCTTTAGTATTTGGCCGCCGATGGCGCCAATCTCTCCTCCGGGGACTACGAACGCAAACTTATCACAAGGAACTCTTATGCCAATCATCAAGCAAGCCATTAAACGAGCCAAGCAGTCTCTAGTCCGCCGCAGCCGCAATCTTCAGGTCAAGCGCGCCGTCAAAGCCGACGTCAATGCCCTGCACACGGCAATCGAAGCCGGCACCGACGTCCAGGCTAAGCTGGCAGCCGCCTATTCGGAAATCGACCGTGCGGTCAAGAAGCACACCCTGCACAAGAACACTGCCGCCCGTCGCAAGAGCCAGTTGGCTGCAGCTGTTACCAAGGCCGAAGGCGCCGAAGCCAAGCCGGCTGTCGAAGCTAAGGTAAAGGCCCCGAAGAAGGCTGCCACCAAAGCCGCTCCCAAGAAGGCCGCTGCAACAGCAGCCAAGAAAACGGCCGAGAAGAAGCCGGTTGCCAAGAAGCCCGCAGCTAAAAAGTCCGCCGCTAAATAGTCATCAAACCAAGAGGCCTCCGGGCCTCTCTTGGATTACCCGCATGAGCAGCATCGACCAACTCAAAAACGACCTCACATTCACCGCCACCTTGGGCGGGCAGAAATTATCCTATGCCACAACCTGGGGACTGTTCAGTCCTCGCGGCATTGACGAAGGTACGGAGCTACTGGCTAAATACCTGGAGGTGGCTCCCGATGCCGTTTGCCTAGATCTTGGCTGCGGCTATGGACCGCTAGGCTTAACGCTGGCCAAACTAGCACCTCAAGGCCAGGTCCATCTGGTCGACAAGGATTTTGTGGCCGTGGACTACGCCGCCAAGAACGCCGGCCTCAACGGCATCACGAACGCCCGCTGTTACCTGTCAAACGGCTTCAGCGCGGTCGACCCCTCAACCACCTTCGATATTATCGTCTCCAATATTCCCGCGAAAATCGGCGGTGAGCTGCTGAGCATTTTCCTAAACGATGCCTTCGCCCGGCTGGCGCCCGGCGGCAAACTCTACGTCGTGACTATTTCAGGTCTTAAAGACTACATGAAGCGCAATCTTAACGAGGTTTTCGGTAACTACGACAAGCTCA
This sequence comes from Candidatus Saccharimonadia bacterium, assembly GCA_038244585.1. Classification (GTDB taxonomy): domain Bacteria; phylum Patescibacteriota; class Saccharimonadia; order UBA4664; family UBA4664; genus UBA4664. Next base: position 9,476 of record JBBRTI010000027.1, read on the forward strand.
AGCAGAGCCGCACCTATACCGCGGCCGTCGCCGTCAAGAAATAACGTTTGGCCGTAGACCGGACCGCCCCCGGCCTGTAACCTGAAAGATATGGCTAAACCACACATCGA
>JBBRTI010000028.1:0-7983 GCA_038244585.1 Candidatus Saccharimonadia bacterium
CATCGGCATCGGCCTACCCGGCAGCGGGAAGACCACGGTGCTGAAGCAACTGGCGGCCCGAAACGGTGCTGCCTACATTTGCCCGGACGATATTCGTCTGGAACTCACCGGCAACGCAGCTGATCAGTCGCGCAATCGTGAGGTCTGGGACGGGACGTACCGGCGGATCCACGCCGAGCTCGACGCAGGCCATAATGTGGTGGTCGATGCGACCAACGCCAAGCAGCCCGACCGGCTACGGCTGATCGCCCACTGCCGCCTGCAGGCCGACCAAGTCCACGGCATGTGGTTCGTCGCTCCCTACCGTGTCTGCCTGGAACGAAACCAGGCTCGCACGCGGGTAGTCCCGGATTTCGCGATGGGAATCATGGTCGGCTGGCTCGAGGCTTGTCCGCCTACCGAGGCTGAAGGCTTCGACCAGCTGGTCGAATACGACACGTTCAAGCGGTAAGGGCGACGGTGTCCACTTCGTAGTAAAATGCGAGGTGGACACCAATTCCAATTTTGGCTTTGATATTCTGTCTGAGTGGTTTCGCTAGTCCTAATGGTCTGACAAAACATCCTCTGCACTCAGGCGGGATAATGAAGCCAAATTGTCCTTTTTAGACTCAAGCTGTTGTTTTGAGGCTTGCTCGAATAATCTGACTAAGTTCTGAGCTGCTCGCATAGCCAGCTCGTCACTCGGAAACTCTAAGCCGCGCATTTCCTTGGTGATGCTCTTAAATTCTTCTAGATCTTGCTTGCTAATTTTTGCCATGTTTAATCCTGCCCCAGGCATCATTAACTACTCTCCCAATCTGATAATGCAAGCTTAAGCGGATTAAAAGGTCAGAACGCTAGCCTATGCGTTATAACTGCTATTCAGTCAAGCGCAAGCGACGGAGAAGCAAAAATGAGACACGAAATAGCCCCTTTTTATAGTGTCTCATTTGTCTCATTTTCTCCTTTGGGCGTATAATCCATGAGACAGTCGAAAGTTCTTGACCCGGCTGTTCCGCCAAGAAATAATGCAAACGGATTCGAACGTCGCGAGGTTCGATGGCGAACTTTTCCTACATTTGGTCCGAATAATGAATGGAAAGTGAGCCGGTCGCGTAAGCGACAATCCCACCCCCTCCGCCAAGTAGTTATTCAAACGGATTCGAACAGCTCAGGTCCGCAGAGCGATAATCCTACCCAAAAGAAACACCCCATTGCAATGGGGTGTTTCTTTTGGCGGAGAGAGAGAGATTCGAACTCTCGCGGGGAATTACTTCCCCCTACAGGTTTAGCAAACCCGCCCCTTCAGCCACTTGGGTACCTCTCCGTAGCTTGCCGAACTCACACATGATACCGCGGGCGGGGCGGGGACTCAAGGCCTAACGTCGAGCCACGGTGGCCCCTTGGACGCTCGCGGCGCCCGCGGCCGACAATACGGCCGTGCATTCGGCTAGGGTGGCTCCTGTGGTCAGGACGTCGTCGACAACGAGGATTCGTTGGCCGTCTTGGCGCCGAATCGCCCGGAAGCTGCCTTGGACCATTGCCAGGCGCTCGCTGCGGCTGCGGCCGACTTGGTGGGCAGACGTTGAGCGCATGAGGGTGGAGCGATAGGGCACGCCGATCTGCCGGGCGATTAGCTTGGCAATCAATTGGCTCTGGTTATAGCCGCGTTCACGATAGCGGGAAGGGGAAATAGGCACGGCCGTCACAACGTCTATCCCGGCCGTATCCCCTAACTGCGCCAGGATGAGCCTGGCGGCAACCCGCGACGCAGACCGGCCGCGCTTGAACTTAAGAACCCTAATCAGTTCCTTGACCGGCCCGCGGTAGAGCCCGCCCGAGGCGACCCGCAACAATCCGCCGGCCTCACGGCAACCATTGCAGGTCGACCCGTCCGAAGTTAGTTTTTCACAGCGATAGCAGGCCGGCTCAGGTACAATAACCCGATTGCGCAGACAGTCGGCACACAGCCAATCGCCCTCACGACCGCATCCGACACACGAGGCCGGAGCCAATAACTCGATAAGTTTTTGCATGAGCATAAGGCGTATCCTTGCGTTCTATCTGAAGATTTGACTATAATAGGTAAAACACGCTCATAAATGCAAATGATAAAAAGTGTGGGCAAAAAAAGCGAAGCCATCTGTGCTTCATCCAAAGCCATTAATGTGGAGACCACCAAGCAATGTCGGGCAAGAAATCCGCTCCCCAGATTGAAGATGAGAACAACGTGCTGCAGGACGATTTCCTCGATACGCCGGTTGAAGGCGAAGAGGATTGGATGGCCGAAGCAGAAGAAGGCCAATTGGCCGTCGACGTTTACCAGACCAAAGAGAATGTCGTCATCAAGGCTCCTATCGCCGGCGTGACGCCTGACAAGATCGACATCGAAGTCGCCGAAGACGTCGTCACTATCCGTGGCGAGCGCGTTGAGGACAAAGAAGTCGACCGCGAGCACTACTACGTCCAGGAATGCTACTGGGGCTCATTCAGCCGCAGCGTTATTCTCCCGACCTCGACCATTGCCGAGAAGGCTACCGCCAGCCTCAAGGACGGCGTGCTGACCGTCAGCATTCCCAAGGTCGCTCAGGACAAGGTCAAGAAGATCAAGGTCAAGCCCTTCGTCTAGGCTGCTTGGTTCAAAACAAAAACGGCTCCAGTTTGGGGCCGTTTTTTGTCATTCAAATGCCGAGGTTTAGCCCAGCCGGAGGAGGCTTCACACTCCCCTTGCCGGCGAACGTGGGATTCATCTTTAACAATCACCTCGCACCTATACCTGCACCGGCTGGCGGGGAGCATGAAGCCTCCTCCGGCGCCGCATACACTTCGCTAACCAACGCCGGCAGGCGGGATGTATGCTGCGCCAGCCGGTGTGGCCGCAGCAGAAGCTAATATAAATACCCAACCGTACACCGGTTCGCCGGCAAGCAGCATGCATTCCGCTTGCCGGCCATTCCGCTAAAATGAGTAAACTAAAAAGCGCCCCGTAGGGCGCTCTTTAACCAGCTGAGAAAAGGTTATTTAGTCAGCGAGGTGATGACGAACTGGACCACCGCAAAGGCCAAGATGGCAACAACTATTCCGATGATGGCATACAGAATGGTGTTCTTAGCTGCCTCGACGTTTTTGGCTTCACCGTTAGATACGACGTAGCGTAGACCGCCAATGATCAGGAACAAGACGGCAATGGCACCGACCAGGAAGACCAGGACATTAGCGATTGTCTGGAATATCCCGCCTTGGTCGAACAGACCTTTGGTAGTTGTTCCCGGGTTGGCACAGTCGGCGCCGTTCTGGAGGCTAAGATCGGCTGCCCCGCCAACGTTACAGGCTGCGTAAACAGGCGTGGCGGCAAATGTGGTCACAGTTGCCAGGCTAAAGGCGCTAAAGCCGAAGGCAATGGCTGCTGCCTGCATGGACAGGGCAATTTTCTTACCCAATGTTGCGAAACTCATCTGAGAATAATCTCCTTAATTTTTGTTGAATAACTTACGCTGACATTATCATACCGAATGTGGTATAGCAACGAAGGCGCTTATTTTACGTTCTTCACCACAAAGTTGACGATGGCGAACGCCAGTATGGCGACTACTAGGCCGGCTATCGAGTAGGTAACGGTGTTCTTGGCATCGGCGACTCTCTTGGGGTCACCATTTGAGGCAACGTAGCGCAAGCCGCCGACTATAATCATGATGACCGCTAACGCACCTACGAGGAACACCAGCGTCTTGGTAATGGAGGCTACCATCGTCGGGAGCGAGGTCGTGTTGCAGACGCCAACGCAGGCGTCGGCCGCGGCCTTGCCTAGGGTAGAGCTGGCGTCAGCCAAAAATGTCATTATCATGATAATTCTGAATCCTTATTATTTAACGCTACTGGTAATGAATGTAACGATGGAAAGGGCCAGTATGGCTACAACTATACCCGCAACTGCGTACTGCACAGTATCCCGGCCTGATTTGTAACGTGCCGGGTCGCCGTTGGACGCTACGATTTTTAGCCCGCCGACGATGATGAAAACGACCGATAGCAACCCGACCAGCCAGATGATGATGCTGATCGTGACCGTTAGCGCGTCTCCGACGGTTTTGGTTGCGGTTGGCAAGCCAATATCCTTCGCCTGAATCTTGATAGTTTCATCGACGGCGAGCAGGAAAAGTGATGGGATTGTCATGGTTCGAACCTCGAGACGATAAATGTTATTACGGGATAGGCGATGATCATGATAATCAGCCCAGTGATAGACTGCTTCAAGATGTCCTTGGCCCGCTGAACTTTAGCCGGGTCGCCAGCCGAAATGACGTAGAACAGCCCGCCGACCATGATGAAAATGACCGCCAGCACGCCGCCCAGTGTTATCAGGATGCGGATGACATTGCCGATGACAATCCAGATATCGGACAGGCTGGAGAATGTAACTGTTCCGTTGGTACACAGATTGTCGTACAGGCCCGGCAGACCTATGCCGCCCTTGGTGCAGGTGGAATCCGCGAGTTTAAAAAGGCCTGCTGTAAGCATTATCCGAAGATTCCCCCAGGAATTATGAAGTTGAGGACCGCAAAGGCGATAAGAAACAGTACCAGACCGGTGAGGGCGTTCTGAATTCGGGTCTTGGCGGCTTTTACCTGCTCCGGCTGGCCGGCGGCCGTGATGTACTGGACTCCCGCGATAATCAGCATGAGCAGGATAACGACGCCGACGCCGCCGCTGAGGAATTTGAGGATCATCTTGAGATATGCAACAATGACGCCGCCGTTTGCATCTGGGCAAACCGTCTTGTCCGTGGCGTTGTTAATGCCAACACTTAATTCAACTCCGCCCTCACAGGCAGGTGCCGCGAATGCCACCGACGAAGCCACTAAAGCCCGGCCGGATTCGATCTGGACGGTTGCCGGAACTAGAGTCAGGCTCAGCATCATGCTCAAAAAAATTGCAGAAAACATTCTCTTCATGGGCAAATCATAGCCAAGCGGAATGAATATGTCAAAACAGCTTTTGACAAAACCGTCAAATTCTGTTACGTTGATACATTGTGTTTTTCTTATTTTCTATCTTAAAACAACACTTGGGCCGGGCTTTAATCTCGGCTGCTGCAATCGGCGTGCTGACCCTCCTGGCCCAGCCCGCACACGCGGCGGGGGAAACATATACCTGGGCCGATGACGCTAACCAGACGGTTACCGTCGCGGGCGGCAACGGCCAGGCTAAGGGTACCCTCAGCAAGACCGCCGCCACGCCCGACGCAACCTTCGCCGGAGACGTGACCTATTCCTGCGCCGGAACGCCCAAGACCGCCAAGCTGTCCCTGAGCGTCGACGCCGCGGACTACAAAAAGATCTACCCGACGCTGGCCAACGTGACGGCGCCAGCCGACGCCTCCTGTGCCAGTTTCGACCTCAGCATTGCCGTGAGCAAATCCGACGGCGCCACCACCGCCGATGCGGCAGCCGCGGGCAACGAATGCAACCAGGGCAGCGTCTCTTGGATGATGTGTCCCTTCATCGACAACGCCACCGGAGCCATAACCAAACTGGCCAACGGGGTACTGATACCGCTGTTGCGCGTCAAAGCCGTCAACCAACAGAGTACGCCCGACCTCTACAATATCTGGCTCAAGATGGTCAATCTGGCGGAAATTATCTTCCTGCTCGTTTTCCTCGTCATCATCTTTGCCACTATCACCCAGCAGGATTTCGGCTTCTTTGACCAGTACACTATCAAGAAGGTTCTGCCGCGGTTGGTGGTCGCGGCCATCCTGGTGCAGGCCTCATTCCTATTGTCAGGTTTCATGATCGACATAGGCAACGTCCTTGGTGCCGGCATCGAGACCCTGCTTCGGGCGGCGACCGGCCCGCAAAGCGACGCCAGCGTCGCCCACGTGCTCTCCAATCTGGTAGGCATCGGCCTGGCTGGCGCCGTAGGTATCGGCACGGTATTGGGAACGGCCTCCTGGATCGCGGTCGCGCCACTGCTGGCCAGCCTAGCCCTGACCCTCCTCGTCGTCTTCCTAGTCCTGGGTCTGCGCTTCCTGCTCATCGCCTGCCTCATCGTTGTCTCGCCGCTAGCCATGGTCGCCTGGGTGTTGCCTAACACACGCCATTGGGCCAAGGACTGGATGGAGCTGCTGTTCCGCCTCATCCTGATGTACCCCATCATCGTGGGCGTCATTTCCATTGCCGGGCTGGTCAATTCCATCCTGCCGTCCGGCTCCTCCACAGCCGACAGCTTCGGCGCGGGATTGGCCGGCTATTTCATCAAGCCGATCGTGGTCCTGGCCGCCTTCCTCATTATTCCTGTCACCTTCAAGCTTGCCGGCAGGGGCCTCAACACCGCTTACAGCCTGCTGAACGGCCAAGCCCAGCGCGGCAAAGGCGCCCTCAAAGGCAGCGACTTCTGGCAGCGCGGCGTCGACGAACGTCAGCGACGCAAAAACAAGCACCTAGAAAACTTCATGGATTCAAAAGCCATCACCTCGCTGTCCGGCGGCAATAAGGCCAAGCGGGCGCTGGGAGGCGCGGCAGTAGCCGGCTTCGGCGGCGGCCTGCTCCTCGGCGGCCCCACCAGCAAACTGGCTCTGGACGCCAGCAACAACCGACTCGCTCGTTCAGCAGGTAAAACTCTGGATGACCTGGCCGAGGCCCAAAGCCCGAACAACCTGAAGAAGGTTTTGGCCGCTTACGCCGAGCCGGACGTCGCCAAACGCCGCGCCATGATTGAAAATCTCAACCGCACCGTGCCTAACCTGGCGCAGATCGGTTCTAACGCCACCGGCCGCCGGGCCATCATGAGCCGTCTCAGCGACAAGGGTTTCCTGAGCGATGAAGACACCAGCAACGTCTTAAACGCCGCCAGGTTATCGAACCCCACGAGTGTTAGCCGCAATGTATCATCCGAGTACGCAGCCTTAATCGGCGAGGTCGGCGGCAGCCGCTCGACCAACCCGTTTTCAACCATGCGCGTAACTGAGACGACCAGTTCATACAAGCCTAAAGACGCGGCCGGAAACCAAATAATGACCACGGATGCCCATGGCAATCAGGTCCCGCTGGTGATAAACCGTGAGATCGGCGACTTGGACATCAACAGCGTCGACAAGCAGCTCCGCAAGACTACCGACGGCTCTCTGGGCGACAAGATATCGACCGATAACTGGAACGTCCTGCTCAAAGGTAAGGCACCTGATGCCACCGTGCTGGAACGACGCGTCGCCAGGGAGGCCGCCGAGCGTGTCGGAGCGAGCATGCCTGAACGCGCGATTTTGGGTGCCTTCGACGTTACCGGGCGTAAGACCATGTCGGTTGAGCATCGCCTAATGATGGCCCGCGCCTTTGAAGCGCAGCGTGACGCCATTAGCTCCACCACGGTCGGCCAACATAAGTTCGAGGCCCTCACTGCCGACTTCCACCGTGACGAAGACCTGACCCGCGAGCTAGCCAGCCAGTATGGCATGCCGTCCGCCATGGTGGAGGCATTATCGCCGGCCGCCAAGGGCCTGGTAGCCTATGAATGGATGCAGGGCAAACGCTACAACCCGACCGTGGATGCCTCGCGCAGCTACGAGACGGAAAGCGTGAAGTTTTCGAGAGACCGTGAAGCCGCCCGCCAGCGTAACTCCGGCCGTTTCCCCCTTGGCGGATCAACCCCGCCGGGCGGCACTCCCAGCGCAGGCGGTTCAACTCCCTAAAAACACCCGAGGATTCCTGGGGTGTTTTTAGAACATAAGCATTGACATTTTGTAGGTTATGCGGTATAAATGAAGTCAACCGCACTCTGCGGGCTTTGACATCCAGCCCTTTAGAAGGGGAGTCTCATGACCACCGATATTGACTCGAGGATCATTGAGCCTCCCTCAATGAGCTCGTCCTCTCCCAGCCCTGCCACTCACCGACCGCCCGTATGGATCATGTGGGTCAACGCCGCCCTGAGTTTTGCTCTGCTCCCGTTCGCGTATCTGATATACCTGACCGTCAGGAACATCAGGTGGGCACGGCGCAACAGCGAGCC
>JBBRTI010000029.1:0-7832 GCA_038244585.1 Candidatus Saccharimonadia bacterium
CTCTCCCAGCCCTGCCACTCACCGACCGCCCGTATGGATCATGTGGGTCAACGCCGCCCTGAGTTTTGCTCTGCTCCCGTTCGCGTATCTGATATACCTGACCGTCAGGAACATCAGGTGGGCACGGCGCAACAGCGAGCCCTGGGCCAAGTACCTGGCTCCCATGATCACCTTGCTCGCGGTCACTGCAGCAATGACACTGTGGTACATCACGCAGTTCGTTTTCGTCCTTGCGGCGATGCATGGTGGTGGTACGCCGCTCACTGGTCAATCTGGACCTGGCGTTCAGACTGGCAACTCCAGTGGAGTGCCTGCGGCTGCTGGATCGGCCTCGCCTACGCTTGAAGCGATTATGAAAGAGCGAACCGACCTTCGGGCAACGCTTTGCCGCTCCGTCCCCGGAGTCGCTTTGGGAGGTTCCAAGACCAGTACGGTTGATGCGGCCTTCAACGCTTGGTACGAAACCATGCGCCAAGCCGGGCTTCGAAACGATCCCAGGGTGCTGGCATGCGCCATCGCCTACCTGGACCCAAACGAAATCCCGGATGCCAGAGAACACTATAAGAACATGTTCCCTGAATTTCGGCCGCTCGACCCAGCCCACCAGGTCACCAGCATCAACATCAACACCGTCGCGTCTGCCAAACCGGTAACAACCGGCGGAGCCTACGCCGCAGATGCCAATGGCGGCGAGGTCGGAATGACTTTCGCCTTTGGACCACCAAAAACCATGCTCTTAAGCCTCATCTTGGTTGATGGAGTATGGTTGGCCCAGAACTTCCTGATTTAACTTATTGCCCCCGCACGAATCAAAAGCCTCCGCAAGGAGCTGGTTCCTGCGGGGGCTTTTGACGTATATATGTTTCTTAAAAAGCTAATGCTACAATAACGACATGAAGCGGTGGCAAAGTATTTTTGGAGGCCTGTCAGCTTTAGCCATAGTAATTTCTGGCTACGGTTCATTAATGGTTTCCGCTGCTTGGGCTGCGCCGGCCCCGGATCAAGGCATGATCGTAGTTACGCTTAGCCAGAACCCTGCTTCAAAAGCAATAGTCACCGCTACACGCCAGGCTGCAGTTCCTGGTGATATAACTACAACCGGCCAGCCCTGGGGCCCGGAAAAAGTTACCCTGGCCGGCGGCAGCGGCGCCAAGGCCACCAATATGGGCTACACCTCACCCATACTCAAATACACTTTCTCTGCGGGGTCTGGTTGCCGTAACGACCCACAGCCTTACGACATGTGGAAAATCGAAGTATCTGGCTCAGCAACTGCCAACCCAAAGATAGTATCCGTTATTTGCGGCGCAACCGTGAGCGTGCCTATGACGGTCGTTTTACCGAAGGATGCCGCAAAATACGCGACCCTGTCGGGTATTTCATCTTTCGCCGGTACCGCTTGCGATTCCGGAGTCTCCGGCGGGGTTGGGAGTCAATACTGGCTAGTAAAACCCGGTACGAGCGTAGATGCAAAAGGGGTAGGTAAGGGCTTGTCGGTAACTGCAGCAAATAAGGCATATACGATAAATAACCTAACGCCCGGAACTTACGACTTTTTCGTCGACTGCGTATATCGGCCCAATGGAGCCACCACCCCAGTAGACCATTTTTTCACTCAAACAGGCGTGGTGCTCACGGCTGGCACCGTGACCAAAGTCGACTTTACTGATGCAACAGCTGGTGGTCCCGGCGCCACCAATGCCGTTCCCACCTGCGACGTTGGCAGTCTTTCGTTTTTAGTCTGCCCACTTATTTCATTGGGCCAGACAACCGTAACTTACTTAGAGGGCATCGTAAAAGACCAACTTAAATTTACGCCTCTATCAAGCGAGGTGGACGCTGGTCTCAAACCGGCATGGACAGTCTTTAGAAACCTGGCTGACGCATTTTTTGTCCTTATATTCTTCATAGTCATCTTCGGTACCAGCCTGGGTCTTGATAACTACACTGTTAAGAAAATTCTGCCCCGCCTTATTGCCGCGGCGGTTCTCATCCAATTTTCCTACGTGCTGGTGGGGTTCATGGTAGACATCTCCAACGTTCTGGGTGTCGGGATTGACAGCCTGATGGCGGCCGCTACTCATCCGGGCACACATATAGGCAATAGTGGCGTAACTCAAGCAGCTGGTGTAGTAGAAGCTTTGGCAATAGTTTCTGGAGCCATAGCCGTCAATGCCTTCTTCGCTTTGGGTCTCGCTATACCATTATTGTTAATGATAGGTTCGGCCGTGCTCGGAATCTTAGCCGTTCTAATAACTCTACAAATCCGCATCATCATCATTGATATCCTGATTGTCATTGGTCCGCTCGCAATCCTCTTATGGGTACTCCCGAACACAGAAAAATACTTCAATATGTGGCGTGAAACACTGATAAAGCTGCTTCTGATGTTCCCGATAATCGCTTTGTTATTTGCCGTTGCTAATCTTATCAGCATCGTCCTAGCGCCAGCCGGTGCCGCGGCTAGTGACTCCCAGAAGCTACTGGCGTCCCTAGCGCCAATACTTGCCTTCTTCATGGTTCCGGCAACCTTCAAGTTTGCCGGAAGTGCCATGATGGCCGGCTCAAGCTTCGTGGGCAAGCATGCGGGCCGCGGCAAAAGCGGCATATCCGGCGCTCAGGACAAGATGAAGCAGAACCGGGCGTACAACCGCCAACAAAAGGGCTTAGGCAAAATTAACGCCCTCAATGAGGCAGGTCCCGCGGCTGGCGCCTTCGGAAGGGCCAAACAATCAGGACAGCGCAGATTAGCTCAGCACCAGGCTGGCTTGAGTTTGGATAAGATCCAGGACTCGAGAATCCAAGGGGCGCTTCTGTCTAACGATAAAACCCAGCAGGACGCTTTCGGTAGGCAGTATAAGACGCTGACCCCGGAAGCGGTTGAGGGTATTCTTGCATCCACCACCTCATCACAGAACGAACGTAAGGCCGCCGCCACCCACCTTGCTCAGCATTCACAAGAAAATCATATTGCTGCGGCACGAGTTGTGGCCGCCCATGCCGCCGGAGCCAACTCAGCAGGAGTTTTTGACGAAAGTACCACTGCCGGCAAAGCAGCCAAAGGGGCATTCGATACTAGTTGGTCCGAAATTCTTGGCGGCAATTACAGTGACCTTAACTCTAAAGCCCCGCACGCCGTAAAAGGCATGCCAGCGCTCGAAAAGCTTACGGCAGCGCAAAACGCCAGTGCTGGTTCAGCAACCCGTGCTGACCTAGCAGCCTACGCCATCACAGGTAAGAACCAGCCGGCGCGAACACGGTTGCTCGAGAACTTGGATATGAACAGCAAATCAGTCGCTGTGAGGCAGAGTTGGAACTCGGAAACTGCAAAGGTATTGTATGACACAGCTAATGCTGTTGGCGGAGACAAGGCAATTGGCGCATCGGCTGATGACCAAGCCTACTTCAAGGCAATTTCGGAGCGGCTTGATTCCGAGGGACGCCTCATTGAATTTGATAAGTCCGTGCCGCGAAGCATGCCAACAGGCCCCAAAGCTTCGGGACCTAATCCTGCAGGCGGGGGCGCTCCGTCTGGCGGGGGTTCTCCGGCGGGAGGGGGTTCCAGTCCTTCCGGTGGCGGTGGCGCAGGTGGCAATTCTGGTGGTAGCGCAGGCGGTGGAAGTACCAGCTCTGGCGGCGATACCAGTACTAGTAGAAGCTATACCGGGGGAGGCACCTCTACCCAAAACATGCCGTTCAGCCCTAATAGCACCCTAGACCCTAACCTGGTTCAACAACGTAGCGGCGTAACAAACTGGGGCAACAGCGCTGAAGGTTTGATTATCCCGTCATCAGCACTTAATCCCACGGCCGCGCCTTCACGGCCCTCCGCCAGCCAGCCGAACGTGCCGTCAACCAGCCAACCAACCGTTTCGTCCTCCAGCGTCAAAGCAAAGGTTACTATTGTGGCTGCAGCTAATGACAGCAGCAGCCCGGCCTCGGTACCGGCAAGCGATTTTGTTCCTTCTAGGATAGTAAATCCAGCTCAGTCAATATCTGGGAATGAGTATGCCGGTAAGATAACCGTCAGCGTGCCTGCATCTCCCGCCGCTAACCCCACAACTCAGACCCAAGCTGTTGCGCAACCCACAATCACTACAACGGCTACGACTTACGGTGGCGACAGCAAAAACCCGGCAAACGTCTTCCTACCACAAGCTGCAGGAGTCCCACAGCCAGGCAGCCGGACCACACCGCCCAAGCCGTCATTGCGGCTGGCCCCTCGCGACCTGACTGACGAGCCCGGCGACGACCGCAGCATCTCTTAACCCTAACGGTTGATGCAGCGAAAGTCTGGGTGTACGATGTTTCATTGCCGAAACAAGCGGGCGGGTAGCGTAAGCTTGATACCGCTTAGCTGATAGGTAATAATGATATAAAGACGCTGGCTTTGTGGTTGGGCGCAGGTGGAATGAGGGAGTAAAAAAGCGATGGGCCAATACAAAGTGCCGCAGAACGTTGAAGCCGAGGATCATATCCTTGGGCCGTTAACGCTCAAGCAATTTATCTACGCCATCATCGGCGTATCGTGGGCAGGCCTGAGCTATGTCACCCTTCATGCGCTCGTTCCTGTGATGATCGTCGTGGCGGCGCCGGTGACCATCCTCTTCCTCCTGCTGGCCTTCTACCAGCGGGACGGGCAGAACTTTGAGCAGCTGCTCATCGCCATGGTGGGTTACTTCTCGCAGGCCCGCAGGCGGCTATGGCGCACGGATGAAGTAGTGGATTCGTTTCGCATCCAGGCTGCCCCGGTAGTGGTTGAGCAGACCCAGCGCAACCCGGCCGATGTTCGTAGTGAACTGGAGCGGCTTGGCACCATGATCGACTCGCGCGGCTGGAACGCGCCGCAACAGCCGGCCTCTGACGCGGAGCTGATTATGCCTGCCGCCGTGTCCGACCGAATCGTCGACCCGGCCCAAACCACCCCGCAGGCCGTCCATGAGGCTCCGGCCGAGGACATTCTGGACCTGCAGAACAGCCCCTTGGCCCAGAACCTGGCGTCGCTCATCCAAGAGGCGGCGGGGGACATCCGCCAGGAGGCTATCGACCAGATGAAGGCTCGGGCCTCCGCCCCGCAGACCCCGTCCGTCCCGCCGATAAGCACAAGCGTGACAACGGCCAACGCGAACGATATACTTAAATTAGCAACGGAGAGAGACGACCTGACGGTTTCGCAGCTGGCGGCCAACGCCACGCGGATTACGCCGTTACAAGAAGGTCAGTCGGTGGAGTTTAAGACACAATGACGCAAGTAAGTAATACCGCTAAGAGTACTCAGAACACGCTCCTGATCACCGAGATCAAGGACGGCGTAGTTTTGATGAAGGACGGCAGCATGCGCGCCGTCATCTTGGGCAGCGCCATCAACTTCGACCTCATGAGCCCCCAGGAACAGGATGGCGTGGAGTACGCCTACCAGGGCTTTTTGAACTCGCTCCATTTCCCGATCCAGATCCTCATTAAGAGCCAGAAGATCGACCTGGACAACTACATTGAGAAACTCCAGGCCAAGCGCACAGAGCAGCCCAACAACCTGCTAGGACTCCTCATGGAGGACTACATCGCCAACATCAAGTCGCTGGTGGAAGAGGTCAACATCATGGACAAGCAGTTCTACGTGGTGGTGCCGTTCTACCCCCCGACCAACGTCAAGAAGACCGTCAGCCTGATCACCGGCCTAAAAGCGGCCTTCCAGCCGACCCCGGTCATCACAGTGTCGGAAGACGAGTTCAAGCACTACAAGCAGGAATTATCTCAGCGCGTGGCCTTGGTCTCCAGCGGCATGAGCCAGATCGGCATCCGCGCCATCGCCCTAGGAACCCAGGAACTCATCGATCTCTACTACGGCTGGTACAACCCGGACGTGGCCGCCAACCAGAAACTAATCGACACCGCGCAGCTCATGACTCCGGTCGTGGAAAAAGGTGAGGGCAGCGCGCCGCGCGGACCGCTGCCGGGAGCAAGAATCTAATGGCAATCTTTGGCAGCAAAAAACCGCAGCTCACCGCCGGCGGCCTAGAACAAGCCCAGCTCGCGGCCGAGCAGCGCGAAGCGGAGCTGATTTACCGCCAGGGCGTAGTCACCATGCGCGACCTCATCGCCCCTCCCTCAATCGAAGTGGACTCCGGCTACGTGCGCATCGGCAAGCGCTACGCCAAGACCGTCTACGTCTACGGTTACCCCAGGCAAGTCTTCACGGGCTGGATGAGCCCCATTATCAACCTCGACGAAATCATCGACATCTCGCTCTACATCTACCCCGTGGAAAGCCGCGTTGTGCTCGACAACCTCAAGCGTAAGGTGGGTCAGTTGGAAGCCTCCTACACTATCAACCAGGAAAAGGGCCGCGTCCGCGACCCAGGGCTGGAAGCCGCCATCCAGGACGCCGAAGAACTGCGCGACAAGCTGCAGGTAGGGGAAGAGCGCTTCTTCCGCTTCGGGCTCTACATGACCATGTACGCCAACAGCCTAGACGAGCTGACCCAGATTGGCCGCAAGATCGAAGGCATCTTCGGGCAGTCGCTGGTCTACACCAAGCCCGCCACCCTCCAGATGGAGCAGGGTTTCAACTCCACCACGCCGCTGGCCACCGACCAGCTGCAAATCAGCCGCAACATGAACACCGGCGCGCTGTCGACGACCTTTCCTTTTACTTCAAGCGACCTCAGCCGTAACGAGGGCATCCTCTACGGCCTCAACCGCCACAACAACGGCCTGGTGCTGTTTGACCGTTTCAGCCTGGAGAACGCCAACATGGTGGTCTTCGCCAAGTCCGGCGCCGGCAAGAGCTTCGCCATCAAGCTGGAGGCTCTGCGCAGCCTCATGATGGGCGTCGAGGTCATCGTCATCGACCCCGAAGACGAGTACCGCGCCCTAAGCGACGCCGTCGGCGGCAGCTACCTGCGCCTGAGTCTAGCCTCCCAAACCCGCATCAACCCGTTTGACCTACCGCGCGTCATCGACCAGGACGAGGCCGACAACGCCCTGCAGGCCAATATCATCACCCTCCACGGCCTCCTGCGCCTGATGATGGGCGGTGCCACCGTCAACTCCACTACCGGAGCTACCCTGACCTCGCCGCTCACCCCGGCCGAAGACGCCGACCTGGATGTGGCCATCATCAACACCTACGCGCGCGCCGGCATCTCCAAGGATCCGCTGACCCACAACGCCACCCCGCCCACCATGAACGACCTCTACAACACGCTGGCCAGCATGACCGGCAACGGCCCGGCCCTGGCCCAGCGCCTACGCAAATACACCACCGGCACCTTCAGCGGCATCTTCAGCGAGCAATCCAACGTCCAACTGGACAACCCGTTTTTGGTCTTCAACATCCGCGACCTCGAAGACGAGCTGCGCCCCGTCGGCATGTACATCGTCCTCAATTACATCTGGAACAAGGTCAAAAGCGACAAGCGCAAGCGCATGCTCATCATCGACGAGGCCTGGCAGCTCATGAAATACGACGACTCCGCCGCCTTCATGTTCTCGCTCGCCAAACGCGCCCGTAAGTACTACCTAGGCCTGACGACCATCTCACAGGACGTGGAAGACTTCCTCAGCAACAAGAAGGGCCGCGCCGTGGTCACCAACTCGTCGCTCCAGCTGCTCTTAAAGCAGGCCCCCAGCGCCATCGACATCGTCGCCGACACCTTCAAGCTAACCAGCGAAGAAAAAAACCGCCTCAGCCAGTTCCCGGTGGGTGAGGGCCTGTTCTTTGCCGGCCTCAACCACGTCGTCATCCGCATTCTGGCCTCCCAGACCGAGTCCGAACTCATCGACACCAACCCCAAGGCCGCCGAAGCGGCGCGCAAGGAACAAGCCGCGGC
>JBBRTI010000030.1:0-7204 GCA_038244585.1 Candidatus Saccharimonadia bacterium
CAGTATAAGAAGTATTCAAAGTGGCGCGCTTCGTGGTGGCTTAAGACCAGCGGTCGCGTTGCGGGCCTCATGTGGGGCGGTAGTTTTGAGCACGAGCTCACCTATATCGGCATTGATACCACGCCGCTCTATGTATTGCTCGTTTGTGAGTACGCTGAATTAAATCCAGGCATCTTCGAAGAAGTAGTCACCCGGCGCGATGGGGCCCAGGTAACCATCCGTGAATCGGTGATGGAGGCGATGCACTGGATGAACGAGCACCGCCAGAGCCATGGATTCTTGGCCCGCCGTCGCCGCAACGTCCTATCATTATTCTTTGAGAGCTGGCGTGACTCACACCTGGCCTACCTTTATCCGAGTGGTAAGTTGGCCTCTTTGTCACGACCAGTCGTGCATTTGGAGGTGCAAGTTCTGTACGTTGATGCCCTGCGCGCAGCCTCCAAAGCCCTGCCGAACGAGCATCTGTCCCACGTTTGGAAACAGCATGGCGATGAGTTGGCAGCTCTCACAGTCGAGCGTTTTTGGATGCCCGATTACGGCTATTTCACGATGGCTCTAGACCCGGACCGCCAAGGCAGGCTCCGCCCGATTCCGACGCCGGCCTCAAGCCCCGGCTGGATGCTCGACAGCACCATTTTTGATGGAATTGCAGCCGACGAGCAGCAAACCTACGTGGAGGCGATCGTGCGGCGCTTGGGTTCCAGTGAGTTCGTGACCAAAGCCGGCATCCGAGCGCGCGGCAACGGTAGCGACTCCGGCCTGGGCGTGGCCGACTATCATGGCAGCTGGACGGTCTGGCCGATGGACACTTTCAAATACGCCCGGGGCCTTCGTCGTCACGGTCTGCCCAAGCTGGCCCACGAGATGGAGCAGCGGATACTGCGAGCGGTTAATGAAGGCGGCTCGTTCTACGAATACTTTCTGGTCTCACCGGCCGGCGAGGTCCTGTGGCGCCCGCATTTTAAACCGGCCCAGAAGCCAAGCCGTCATATTAATATCCAGATTCTGCCCGAGCGCGACTTGGGCTGGACCATTGTGGCCTGCCTGTTGATCGGCCGCCAGAGAATCAAAGCCGTTTCGTCGGCCGCCTGGCGTGGTGAACTGGAGCAGGAAGTCCTGACCCACCTGCGCCACCAAACCGAGCACCCGCAGACCGAATATCCCTTCGACGTCCGCCGCGTCCGCGGAGTCTTCAAAGTGGCGGCCAAGGCCTCGGTAGCGGTTTTTCAGGAATATGTTTTGAAACGATAATAAAAGCCACCCGGAATGGGTAGCAGGGCGGGGAGGCGGAGGCCTCCCCGCCGCGTTACTCGGCGTCGGATGGCGCGGTTGCATCAGAGCTCAGTCTTCGCTTAGAAGCGAAGACGATGAAGCCGATGCAACCAATGCCGACGGTGTTCCAAAAGAACGCGGGCAGTAATTCTCGCGGTGTGTTCGCCGTGGTGTAGTGGATGTAGATTAGCTGTCCAAGGATGAATACCGAATAGGTCAAAACCAGGTAGGTCACGGCCAGCAGGCGATGCACCAGCCAATCGGCGTAGGGCAGAACGTGGACATCACCCTCATCCAGGGCCTGGGATACAAAGACCAGGTTAAGGATTGGCCAAACGATAACTGCACTTAAAGGCTTAGGCAGACCGTCTGTTAAAAATAGGTAAAGGAATACCCCGTTGACGGCTCCGAAGTACAGGATCGCCGTCAAGATTTTCGGCCGGAGCGCGATCGTTGTCTTAGCGCCGGTTACGGTTCTCATGGTTACTCCCATATCTGTTGCAGGTTGTCAAAGCATCTTTGTATATTAGAATATTTATGTTAAAAAGTAAAGTAGTCGCGCTTGCCCGTGGTTTAGATTTCGGCGCGGCCTTAACCATTGCCAGCCGAACAAAAACTGTGTACAATTACCCCTTGTAAACGCTGGTTAATCACTGGTTGGAATATGGCTGACAAAATCGTCGTTCGCGGGGCTCGTGAGCACAATCTGAAGAATATCGATATCGAGATTCCGCGCGATAAACTGGTGGTGATAACCGGGTTGTCGGGATCTGGCAAGTCATCGCTGGCATTCGATACGATTTACGCCGAAGGACAGCGTCGCTACGTCGAGAGTCTGAGCGCCTATGCGCGTCAATTTCTGGGTCTGATGGAGAAGCCTGACGTCGACCAGATCGACGGTTTGTCGCCTGCTATCTCCATCGATCAGAAGTCATCATCCCGCAACCCGCGTTCCACAGTGGGGACCGTCACCGAAATCTATGATTACTTGAGGCTCCTTTATGCCCGCGTTGGTATCCCGCACTGCCCTATCTGCGGCAACGAAGTTACCCGTCAGACCACCGGCCAGATCGTCGACCAGATTCTGGAGCTGCCAGCCGACACTCGTATCATGCTGCTGGCACCAGTAATCGATGACAAGAAAGGGGAGCACCGCAACGTGGCCGTCGAGTTGAAGAAGGCCGGTTATACCCGCTTGCGCGTTAACGGTCATATCATCGACGCCGCCGAATTCCCGACCTTGGACAAACAGAAAAAGCATACCATCGAGGCCGTGGTCGACCGCTTGGCCGTCGATCCTGAGCTGCAGCAGCGCCTCGCCGAAGCGGTAGAGCAGGGGCGGAAGTTGAGCGACGGCATCATCAAGGTTCTGCAGGCCGATACGGAGGTTGAGCAGATTTTCAGCGAGCACTACGCCTGCCCGATTCACCGCGAAATCAGTTTGCAGGAAATTGCGCCTCGTAATTTCAGCTTTAACTCGCCGCACGGAGCCTGCCCGCATTGTACTGGTCTGGGGACGCGGCTTGAGGTTGACCCCGAAGTAGTCATCCCCAATCGCCGCCTGACCATCGCCGAAGGTGCCATCCGTCCGTGGAGCAAGACGACTAGCCGCATGAACTGGTACACCAAGCTGCTCCAAGGCGTGGCTGATACGCTGGGCTTCAGCCTGGACGTGCCTATAACCGAGATGAAGCCGTCCGATCTGCGAACCATCCTCTACGGCGCCGGCGACATGACCATCAAGATGAAGGGCCCGGGCGGCCGCGTCTATCACACCACCTACGAAGGCGTCATCCCCAACATGGAACGCCGATACCATGAGACCGATTCGGATTTCGTGCGCAAGGATATCGAAAAATACATGACCGAGCGCGAATGCCCGGTTTGCCACGGCAAGCGCCTCAAGCCGGAAAGTCTGGCCGTGACGGTGGCCGGTAAATCCATCGTCGACCTGACGACGCTCAGTATTGGCGATGCCATCGTGCTGTTCGGCAACCTCGACTTGGACGAGCGAGGCGCCATCATCGCCAAGCAGATTCTCAAGGAGATTTGCGCCCGCCTCAGCTTCCTTTCCGACGTCGGTCTGACCTATCTGACCCTGGACCGCAGCGCCAACACTCTGGCCGGCGGCGAGGCTCAGCGCATTCGGCTGGCGACGCAGATCGGCTCCAGCCTCATGGGCGTGCTCTACATTCTGGACGAGCCCAGCATCGGCCTGCACCAGCGTGACAACGACCGTCTCATCAAGACGCTGCTGCGGCTGCGCGACCTAGGTAATACGGTCATCGTCGTAGAACACGATGAGGACACCATCCGCATGGCCGACTTCGTCATCGACATCGGTCCGTTAGCAGGCGAGCACGGCGGGGAAGTTGTAGCCGCCTGCGCTCCCAAAGACTTGTCCAAAAACCCGCGCAGCCTGACCGGCATGTATCTCAGCGGCGAGCGCGAAATCGCCATCCCCAAGAAGCGTCGGCTGGGCAATGGAAAATATATCAAGGTTAAGAACGCCCGTGAAAACAACCTTCAGAACGTGGATGTAGAAATTCCACTGGGGCGCCTGGTGACCGTGACCGGCGTATCGGGCTCAGGCAAGTCCAGCTTGGTTAACGACATCATCGCTAAAAAACTGGCCCAGGTATTCCATCGTGCCGGCGACATCCCGGGCAAGCATGACGACATCGAAGGCATTAAGAACCTAGATAAGGTTATTTCCGTCGACCAGAGCGCCATCGGCCGCACGCCTAGGAGTAACCCGGCCACCTACACCGGCGTCTTCGGTGATATCCGCGAGCTGTTCGCCCAAGTGCCGGAAGCCAAGATCCGCGGCTACAAGGCCGGCCGGTTCAGCTTCAACGTCAAAGGAGGCCGCTGTGAGTTGTGCCGCGGCGATGGCATTATCAAGATTGAGATGCACTTTTTGCCCGACGTCTACGTCACCTGCGAGGAGTGCAAAGGCCGTCGCTACAACCGTGAAGCCCTGGAGATCGCCTACAAGGGTAAGAACATCTCCGAGGTCCTGGATATGACCATTGAGGAGGCTGCCGGCTTTTTCGAGAACATCCCGCCCATCAAGCGCAAATTTGACACGCTAGTGAGCGTGGGTCTAGGCTATATCCGTCTGGGCCAGTCCGCCACGACTTTCAGCGGCGGCGAAGCTCAGCGCATCAAGCTGGCCACCGAACTGGCGCGCCGCAGCACCGGCAAAACGCTCTACATCCTGGACGAGCCGACCACCGGCCTCCACTTTGAGGATGTCCATCGCCTGCTGGGCGTGCTGAACGCCCTTGTCAACACCGGCAACTCGGTGTTGGTCATCGAGCACAACCTGGACGTCATCAAGTCCAGTGACTGGGTCATCGACCTAGGTCCGGAAGGCGGTACGGGCGGCGGACTCCTGGTGTCGCAGGGAACACCGGAACAAGTCGCCAAAAACGCCAAGAGCCACACCGGCACGTATCTGGCGCGCATCTTTACATCACACGAAGCTAAAAAAGCCAAACTCCAAACCGCCAAAGTCTAGCTTCCGAACGGGAGGATGAACGTGGATACTGATCAGCAGCCTGTTATGCTGTCACGGGATCAATTACTCAGAGGTATCCCAGGTCTCCGAATCGGCTTTGGGACCTACTTGTATCAGAAACGCTTGCTGTGGGACCATTTGCCAAGCCCGGAATTGTTTCGTGCGGTCGATAGTAACAGCCCCGATGCCGATGAACTCATTCGACTCGAGATCCGGACATTGACTGGCTATAAGGCAACCCAGGGCAGCCTCACCTACTACCGCCGGCGAATTGAAACTTGGATTCGGCTCGCGGGACTCCCAATATGCTGTGAGATTGCTTCGTGGCCCCGTTAAGTGTCGTAATGACACCACAAACAAACCGGTAGCGTAGGCTGCCGGTTTTTCTTGTTGATGCCGTTCTTGATTAGTTCTCCAAAAAAGAGTTCCTGCTCCTCCCAAGATTTAAGGGAGGAGCAGGAACGTAATTAGCTCACGACGCTGACCGGGCTGCCAACCCGCAGGCTGTCATGCACGAGCTTGCTGAACGTCATGATGACGCGCATGCAGCCGTGGCTCACGGGGACGCTTGGCACGCTGTTGGCACCTGGCTCGCCATGGAATGCGATACCACTGCAGCGAGAGCCGTAGTTGAGGTAACTGGGGTCGTAGAGCACACCATTGGTAACCGAGCTGCTCCGGTCCAGCCCAGTGACTTGGCGGCAAATTGTCGCGTGCCCTATAGGGGTGGTTGCTTGGGCAACGGTGCCTTGCGTGGTCTTGTACCGCTGGCCGGAACCGCTGGAAGTGTCGATGGCCTTTATGCCGCTGGCAAACCGCAGGTACATCACCTGCTTGCTCAAACTGACGCACACCTTGTCGGTACTGCGACAGCCGGCGGGCATGATCACTGGTCGAGCGGTCGCCATGAAGGTGCGGGTCTGAGGCCCCACGACGCCGTCCCGTCCCAGCTTGTAATCCTTCTGGAACGTCACGACGGCGTGGAACGTGTTAGTGCCGAAGGCACCGTCGGCGCCGTTTGGCATGTAGCCTAGCTTGGTCAGACAGTCTTGAAGGTTGCGGACGGCCGTCCCGGAGCTGCCGGTACGTAGGAGGCTTGTGCCGGTGCTCGTACAGCTGGCAGAAACACTAGACGCTATCGGCGCAGCTAGCGCGCTACCTGAGCTGATAGCAAACAGAGCGCCTGCAATCATGACTACCCTAAATGCCGTTGAGACAAAGTGTCCCGTCGATGAGAAAATGTTCATGGTGCTCCCTTGGAAAACAGACAAATGGTTCAGGGTAGGCAGAATTATAACACGGCGCTGCCCCCGCCTCATACAAATAGGAACGCCCCATCCGAAGATGGAGCGTTAGCCCTAGAATTGCCGTTTGCGCTTCTTGGGCTTGATGCCGAACGGAATCATGGCGATTCGAACGACGATGGCGATGGTGAGGAGAGTGAGGGCGAGGCCGAAAAGCTTCGGCAGTGCCCAAGACAGAAAGAAGATTGATCCGGTCACAACCAGGACGGTGATGACCGCCCGCTGGGGGCTGCCGAAGCAGCGCCGGGCGAGTGCCTGGGTGGAGGCAATCATGCTAATCCAATCTGTTGGAGGAAGAAAAGGTGCTGGCCGTTCTCCGCGATATGCGGGTCGACTCACGGGACTATACTAGCATAAGTTGTATAGAAAGTCAATAAACCCGTATAATATAACCATGAACGACCAACTGCGCGAAAAACTCAAAACACTGCCCAACGAACCCGGGGTCTACTTTCACCGCGACGCTGACAAGAAGATCATCTATATTGGTAAAGCGGCAATTCTCAAGAACCGGGTAATGAGCTATTTCCAGAACTCGCGGCAGCGGGATACCAAAACGCGCCTACTTGTCGCGGAAATCGCTGATACCGAATGGATTACCGTCGGCAGCGAGGTCGAGGCGCTCTTCCTGGAGTCCGAGTTTATCAAGCGCTACAAGCCCAAGTACAACATCGACCTCAAGGACGACAAGAACTTCATCTACATCAAAATATCGGCAGACGAGTTCCCTGTCTTTACCTACGTCCGCCGGCCCATGGACGACAAATCTCATTACTATGGGCCGTTCACGAGCTCGGATGCCGTCCGCCGGGCCATGCGTATGCTGCGCAAAGTTTTCCCGTACGTCACTCATGCCGCCTGGCCTAAGCGAGGCTGCTTGCAATACCACCTGGGTCTGTGCCCGGGCCCGGAAGAAGGCGCGATCTCGGCCGTTGACTACCGCAAGAACGTCCGCCGTCTCGAAATGTACCTCAGAGGCGAGCAAACAAAACTGATGGACGCGCTAGAAAAGGACATGCTCAAGACGGCCAAAAAAAGCGACTTCGAAGCCGCCGCCCGCCACCGCGACCAACTACGCGACCTGAAAAGCTTCGGCAAACAGATG
>JBBRTI010000031.1:0-7089 GCA_038244585.1 Candidatus Saccharimonadia bacterium
GATGCTGGCCATGATCGGCTCCTACGATTTCAACGACCCGAACTTCGGCAACTTCAACGTTGCCACCGCCGGCCGCCAGCCGGGATCGTCGTTCAAGCCGTTCGTATACGCCACGTTGCTCGGCAAGAACAAGGACCAAGCCTGCGCCAAGGACCGCACCTGCCCGACCTACGGCCCAGGAACGACCCTCTACGACGTTCCGACAAACTTCGGCACCGATGCCAACCCCTACAAGCCGCAGAACTTCGGACAGAAGATCAACGGCGTGGTGACGGTTCGTCAGGCACTTGCTGGCTCGCTCAACATCCCGGCCGTTAAAGCTCTCTATATGGCCGGCGTCACCGCCTCCATCAATACTGCCAAGAGCCTAGGTATTACGACGCTCACCGAGGCCCCATCCAGTTACGGGCTCTCACTGGTTCTTGGAACCGGCAACGTCAAGCTGATCCAAATGGCCAACGCCTACGAAAGCTTCGCCAATGGCGGACAGCACTACGAACAGACCCCTATTCTCAAAATCTACGATCAGAAGAACAAAGTTCTCGAAGACAATACGGCGGCCAAAAAGCCCAAACAAGCTCTAGATCCGCAAGTCGCCTACCTCATGGCAGACATTCTGAGCGACAACAATGCTAAGCGCTTCGCCTTCGGCAACGACCTTGATATTCGCAACGGCTGCGGCAACAACCAACAAACCGGCTGTATCCATGTCGGATCCAAGACCGGAACGACTGAGCACTACAACGACGCCTGGACCATGGGTTTCACGCCGGATCTAGTTGCCGGAGTCTGGGTTGGCAATAACAACAACGCCGAGATGAGCAGCGCCGCAGCCGACATCGCCGCACCAATCTGGCGCACCTACATGCAGTCGGCCATCGGCAAAACCTCAACTGACGCCTTCGCCAAGCCGGACGGCATCAAGATTGCGACACTCGACAAGCAGACTGGCCGCTCCGTCACCCAGGCTACCATCAACAAGACGGTCGACCAGTTCGCCTCATGGTACATGCCCATGGTCTCGGCCACCGGCCGGAACGCCGATATAGACAAGGTTAGCGGCAAACTGGCCACTGACTGTACTCCTCCCCTGGCCCGCCAGACCGCTTATTCCAGCGCCGTGGTGCCGGAAATTCCCGCCTCCGACCCGTCCTACCGCAACTGGCTGGCAGGCATGCAGGCCCGCGGCCTTTCAACCGGGGGTACCGTGCTGCCAACCGAATCGGACGATGTACACGCGTGCAGCGACGTCAAACCGCGCGTAACCATCGACGGCCTTTCGGGCGGCGGACCTAACTATAAGTTCAAGGTCAACGTCACCCTCGGCACGTTCGGCACCGACAAGCCAGGTATCGGGTCGGCCCAGCTGCAGGTCTACTTTGACGACCAAGTCGTCTCCACCCAGACGATTCCGGATTCCGGCAGCTACACCATCGGCCCGATCGCGGCGACGTCGACAGGCTCGCACATCTTCAAGGCCGTCATCACTGATACCGGTCTGTACCAAGGCACAGATGAGCAGACGGTTAACGTCACGACGATAGGCGGTGCGAGCTCCTTTAAGGGCCTGACACCGGAAGACGGTCAAACCTTAAAGTCAGGAGCAATCTCATTCTCCTGGTTCGACAACAATAATGGTCCGTATACACTACATATTGACGCAATTGCTCCAATCCCAGTTACCGGAACTAACAAGACATGGCCCGTTCTGACTATCGGCAACTACGTCTGGTACGTTTCCGATAGTTCGGGTGCCTCGACGGCTCCGATATCATTCTTCATCAAGAATTAGCTCGGACGGGCAGTCAGGCTATGGAATGTCAGTGCTGTGGTTTCAGGATCAATAAAAGCCTCACATTAATGTGAGGCTTTTAAAATGCAGAATTCAATCTTTTAGCTAGACCCTAGCTGACGTCGTTCGGGTTGTTCTGTTTAACAATACGGTCCTCGATGCTACCGGCGCCGGCGTGCTGGCGTTTGCGGCCGCCACGGCGGCCCGAGCCGCTTCGGCCGGTGTTCTTGGATGAGGCGGCGGCCTCGGGCCCGGCGGACGGATCGGCGGCAATTGCATCAACGGCGGGTACGTCCTCGACAGGCAGCGGTACTGTGGACGCAGCTGAGGGCACGTCCTTTGCCAGGGCGCCCTTGCGCGGGGTGGCGAAGATCATCTTCCCGGCCACCGTCTGAAAGACGCGCGTGACTTCGGTGATGACTTCCTGGCCCATGAGCTTATCACCGTTCTCGACAACGATCATGGTACCGTCGGCCAGATAGCCGACGCCCTGGTTACGTTCCTTGCCGGGCTGAACCACGCGGACAATCAGATCTTCACCGGGTAGCACTACCGGGCGGATGGCATTGGACAGCTCATTGACGTTTAAGACGCGGACGCCTTGGATGGCGGCAACACGGTTAAGGTTGTAGTCGGTGGTCAGGACGTTGCAGGAGTGTTTCTGGGCCAGGGCGACCAGCTTGGCGTCCACCTCTTTAACGCCTGATACATCCTCGTCAGTGACTTCGACAACGACGTCCTCGGTCTCGCGAAGACGATTCAAGACTTCTAGCCCGCGTCGGCCGCGGCCGCGGCGCATGGCATCTTCAGAGTCGGCAATATTTTGCAGCTCGGCCAGAACAAAGCGCGGCACGATGAGTTTGCCTGGAACAAACCCGGCGGCAGCGATATCGGCAATACGTCCGTCAATAATAACCGAAGTATCC
The DNA here is from genome assembly GCA_038244585.1 of Candidatus Saccharimonadia bacterium. Lineage (GTDB taxonomy): Bacteria > Patescibacteriota > Saccharimonadia > UBA4664 > UBA4664 > UBA4664. The sequence continues at coordinate 2,719 of JBBRTI010000031.1, forward strand.
ACAAGAATCTGGCTGGCCGGGCCACTAGCTGCAATAACCGCCGCCGGCGCCTCGAACTTCAGAAAAGGCAACTTATGCAGGATGGCGCTCCTACGAGCGAGAATCACCGACATGGCGGTTACGGTCAGAATGACCGACAGGATCAGCGGCAGCAGACTGCCCCACGGCTCAGGCAGCTTGCTGACCGGGACGCTGACCAACGCGCCGAGGAGCAAACCGACGATCGCGCCCATTAGCCCCAGGACTAGGTCCTGCATGGAGGCATGCCGCAAGCGCAGCACGGCCAGGATTACGAGAAGGGCTCCAACAATAATTATTGAGAAGACGGCCAAATCGGTCATAGAATAATTCCTTTCAAGAGAATCAAATGATAAATAGCTTCAAACAAAACGGATCGAAATAATTTTAGCGCTTGGAGCTGAGAATCAGCCCCACGGCCTCAGCCACCGTGCTTACCCCATGAGCATTTTCAGCCGCCCCTCGCTTCGGCGTGATGGCAAAGGTCAATCCCATACGAGCAGCCTCACCTAACCGTTTGGCAACCTGTGAGACCGAGCGGACTTCACCGCTCAAACCGACCTCACCGAAGGCAACCAGGTTTTTGGGGATCAAAGCATCCTTGAAAGCCGAAGCGATCGATAAAATAATTGCTAAATCGGCAGCTGGTTCAGAAATTCTTAATCCACCAACGACATTAACATAAATATCGCTTGAGCTCAAATTCAAGCCTGCCCTTTTAGTGAGGACGGCCACCAGCAAGTTGAGCCGGTTGAGGTCGAATCCGACGGCGGTGCGCTTGGGATAGCCGAAGGCCGTGGGACTGACAAGGGCCTGAACCTCCACGAGCAACGGCCGGGTGCCTTCAAGCGTGGCCAGCACCACCGAGCCGGCTCCCGGCTGACGTTCGGCTAGTAAGGCCTCGGAAGGATTCTCCACCGGAACCAGTCCCGCCTCGCCCATTTCAAAAATACCCACCTCGCTGGTGGAGCCGAAACGATTCTTAATGCCGCGCAGGGCCTTGAACGAACCGTAACGGTCGCCCTCGAGATAGAGTACCACGTCCACCAAATGCTCTAGTATTTTGGGACCGGCAATGGCGCCGTCTTTGGTGACATGGCCGATGATGAGCGTCGACACGTCATACCTTTTGGCAATGGTCTGCAGTACCTGGGCACTGGCCGTAATCTGGCCGACGGTACCCGGTGAGCCAGTCAAGACATCGACCGCCATGGTTTGAATGGAGTCGATGACGACGAGGTCGTAATTACCCTGCTCAATCGTGGCGGCGATGGCGTCGATGCTGGTCTCGGTTAAGATGTCCAGCCCATCGGCGGCGACGTTCATGCGCTCGGCGCGCAATTTTATCTGTGTGCGGCTCTCTTCGCCGCTGACGTACAACACGCGCTTTGTAGCTGCCATCAGGGTCGAAATCTGCAGCACGATAGTGCTCTTGCCGATACCTGGATCACCCGAGAGCAATAATACTGAACCGGGAACAATGCCGCCGCCCAACACCTGATCGACTTCGCCAATGCCGGTCGAGAGGCGGGGCAGGTCTTTGGTCTCGACGTCGACCAGTCTGACGGGAGTCAGGGCGGCCTTAGGCTTGGCCTTGCCGGCGCCGCTCGATACCGCGGATATTTCTTCGACTAACGAATTCCAAGTGCCGCATTGTTCACACTTGCCCATCCAGCGCAGGTATTTAGCGCTGCAGGTCTGACAGGTAAATTGAGTGGTGGTCTTTGCCATATTATTCGGCAGGCGAGGTCTCTGGCGCCTTGTCGGCGGCCGTTTTTTTAGCTGCCTTACGGGCCCGGGCAATATGCAGGCCATCGCCGCGTCGGGTAACGGTTACGGTATCACCGTTGGTGATTTGCTCGTCCAGCAGGGCCATCGCCAAAGGATCTTCCAAGTAGTCCTGGATGGCGCGGCGCATCGGTCGGGCGCCCTGTTCCAAATCATAACCCTTCTCCACCAGCAGAGTTCGGGCTGAGGCCGTTACCTTGATCTTGATGTTCTGCTCGTCCAGGCGGCGCTGAAGGTCGGCAATCTGCAGAGTGAGGATTTTCTTGATGTCATTCTGGCTAAGAGATTTGAAAACTACGATACTGTCGATACGGTTGAGAAATTCGGGTTTGAAAGTCTTCTTCAATTCGCTGGTGACCTTGGCTTTGACCTTTGCATGAGTAACTTCCAGTTGCTTCTCTTCAACCGGGCTCTCCGTTTTGAAGCCGATCTGGGCTTCACGTTGCATCTCGCTGGCACCGACGTTGGATGTCATGATGATGACCGTATTGCGGAAGTCCACCTTACGGCCCTTGGCGTCGGTGACCTGGCCGTCCTCAAGGATTTGTAACAGCATATTGAAGACATCCGGATGGGCCTTTTCTATCTCGTCGAACAGGACTAGAGAGAAGGGTCGGCGGCGAATTTGTTCCGTCAGCTGGCCGCCCTCGTCGTAACCCACATAACCGGCCGGGGCGCCCACGAGACGGGAGACGTTGTGTTTCTCCATGAACTCGCTCATGTCGATTTTTATGATCGCGTCACGGTCGTGGAAGATTTCGTCGGCCAGCACCCGGGCCAGCTCGGTCTTACCGACGCCGGTGGGCCCTAAGAAGATGAACGAACCGATCGGCCGTCGGTCATCGGCAATGCCGGTGCGCGACCGGCGGATGCTGCGAGCTATCACATCGACGGCTTCATCCTGACCTATGATATGGTGCTTCAGGGAGTCGCCGAGTTTAAGCAGACTGTCCACCTCAGTCTTAATGAGGCGGGTCAACGGAATTCCAGTCATGAGGGCCACGACCTGGGCAATGTCTTCCGGCGTGATGAGGATGGCCTGATCGGCGGCACCTTCTTTGAGCTTGAGGGTGCTCAGGCGGTTACTTATGACGCTCTCACGGGTCTTGAGCCGGGCAGCCAGTTCGAAGTCCTGGTCGTAAACGGCGTTCTCAATATCATCACGAATCTCCGACAGCTGCTTTTGCAAGTTGCGGATGCCGCGACTGGAACCGCCCCGTTTGATCCGTGCCAGCGATGCCGCCTCGTCAACGAGGTCGACGGCCTTATCAGGTAAAAACCGGTCGGCAACGTAGCGCTTAGCCAGTTTTGCAGCCGCAACGATTGCCTCGTTGGTAATTTCCACGCGGTGATGTTCCTCGTAACGCGGGCGGAGACCCTGAAGTATTTCGATGGTCTCTTCGATTGTGGTTTCAGGCACCTGAACCGGTTGGAAGCGGCGTTCGAGGGCGGCGTCCTTTTCAATGTGCTTGCGGTACTCGTCGAGAGTAGTAGCACCGATGACCTGGATCTCACCGCGAGAGAGTGCCGGCTTTAAAATGTTGGCCGCGTCGATGGCGCCTTCCGCTGCCCCGGCACCCACGACCGTATGAAGTTCGTCGATAAAGAGAATGACATCAGGCGAGGCCTTGGCTTCGTCGAGAATTTTCTTCAGGCGCTCTTCGAATTCGCCGCGGTACTTTGTGCCGGCGATGACTGAGGCCAGATCCAGCATGATGAGGCGCTTGTTTTGCAGCATCTCCGGTACTTGATCGGCGATTATACGCTGGGCCAAGCCTTCGGCGACGGCAGTCTTGCCCACGCCCGGCTCACCGATTAACACCGGGTTGTTCTTGGTGCGACGATTCAAAATTGATATTACCCGTCCAATCTGTGTTTCGCGGCCTACGACGGGGTCCAAGCTGCCTTCCTGCGCTTTCTGAGTCAAATCGATTCCGAAGTGGTCCAGGGCGGGGGTTTTGCCTTTGCCTTTCTCGCCTTTGCGCGTCGCGGTGCGGTCGTCATCGGCGTAGAAATACTGTTGATTGCCTAGGTAACTTTCCAGTTCCGAGCGGATCAGGGCCGGGTCAATCTGCAGGTCGTTCTTGAGCAAACTTATAGCCCGGGCACTTTTTTCGCTCAGGATGGCGAAGAGGATGTGCTCGGTGCCGCAGTACGGCTGCCCGAATTCTTTGGCCACGCGCAGAGAATACGTCAGAGTGTTCTTGGCGGTTTGACTGGCGCCTTTGTACGAGCCTCCGGCCAGCTGCTGGGAAAAACTCAGCACTAACTGGGCTTTCTCAAACGATACCCCGGCTTGCTTAAGAATCTTGGCCCCCACGGAGGCATCCTGCTGCAAAATTCCCAACATTATGTGCTCGGTTCCGACGTAGCTTGAACCCATTTGCGTGGCGATGGCCTCGGCGTTCTCCAAACTATGCTTGGCGTTCTCCGTGAAGCGGTCGAATTGTGCGTTTAAGTCGGCCATAGTTTTTTCCCTTGTCTTATCTGTCCCTTCACCGCGGCCGATGATACTGAAGTTGCCTCTGAGAGATTGGTTTTATTATAGCACTCCTGGCACTCCGA
>JBBRTI010000032.1:0-7009 GCA_038244585.1 Candidatus Saccharimonadia bacterium
AGTCCGGCGGCGGTGCACAATTTTCTTATTTTTGTCACACAAAAGGAACTGATTGAAGACCCGAATGATCGGGTTGTAACGTTCTTGTTAACCTCGTCGCAGCATTTGTTCTCTGGCGGAAGCGCATTCATCGTCGCTTATTTATGGATTCACGCGACGGTTAAACTGATTGCTGTTATCGGCATACTGAGGAATCACCTTTGGGCATATCCTTTTTCGCTCGTCACTCTTGGACTTTTGATGATATATCAGGTTTACAGCATTTCCGTTCATGCAACGCTCGGGATGATTTTGCTGACGGTTTTTGATGTCTTCATTCTTTGGCTTATCCAGCGCGAGTATGGCAAGGCGAAACTGCTTCTTTCGGGACAAGAGGGCTAAACGCCTGAGCCTGTAGCTTGACCCAATGACTTTACTGGCGGCACGTGGTATGGTCGCTACGATTCCAATCACCCATATGATAAAACAAGCATCTACAATCCAGCCGACCAACATAACCGCCTTAGACGAAATACTCAATGGCGGTATTCCGTATGGGTCGCTTGTGCTCACAACGGGTCCGGCCGGCGGTGGTAAAACTACCTTGGCCCAGCAGTGGCTGTTCGAAGGGGCCAGGCATTCCGGGGAAGTGGGTCTATATATTTCATTCACTGAAGAAATTGAAAAAGCGGCCAGGAATATTGAACAATTTGAGTTTTTCAATAAGTCATTTGTCAAAAGTGGAAGAGTCCGTATGATTGATGGTCGCATGCTTTTGAATAGTGTCCCTTTCACTCAGGAGTCCTCATCTGAACTCACCGAGATGGATCAGTTGTTGACCGTTATCATGAATCTCGTCGATCAGACACAGGCAAAACGGGTCGTAATTGACTCAATAACGGCCCTTATCTTTAAACTCGAAGGAGTTGATGCCGTCCGCAGCTTTATTTTCCGCCTTGGCTATGCACTTTCAAGTCCCGGTGCTACCGTCATGCTGATAGGTGAAGCCGATCTTAATACGGGTTCACAGACGCCGGTGGAAGAATATATATCCGATGGCATTATCTATGTCGATAGTGAATCCGGCCGGAACCAGCAGATGCGCCATTTGGAAGTTAAGAAGATGCGCGGTATCAACTACCGTTCAGGCCCCGCCTTCTTTGAGATAACCGCCAAAGGCGTAACCCTGTACCCGAAGATTCCAATTTATGGTCTGACCGCAATGACCGACTTCAAAACCAGGCGAAAGACCGGCGTCAAGAAGCTCGACGAAATGATGGGTGGCGGTATCCCGCAAGGTCATATTCTCCTGGTCGGCGGCAATACCGGTTCAGGTAAGTCCACCCTCGGCATGCACTTTTTGGAAGAGGGAATTCGGCAAGGTGAAGCCGGGCTGCTGGTCTCGCTGGAAGAATCGATTACTCAAATTATTAAAACGGCCAAAGAGCACGACTGGGACTTCGACAAGCACTTAGCCGATAAGACTCTGATGAGTGTTTCGGCCGACTTTATTGATATTTATCCCGACAAACTGCTGTACGAAATTGTCCACGCGGTTGAAGAAAACGGTATTAAGCGAGTGGTAATCGATTCGATTTCATCGATGGAGTCGAGTGCATATGCTCGAGATTACGTTCGCGACTTCCTCTTGCAATTGACGGCCTTTTTCAAAAGCAACGGCATTAACTGTCTAGTGACTTACCGCACGACCGAGATGTTCGAGGCGCATAACAAACAGACAATGGGAGGAACTATGGCTTCAGAGCTGCAGCTGAGCGCGATTGTGGATGGAATCGTCCTAATGCGCTACGTTGAACAAGACCAAGAGGTGCGCAAGCTGCTCAGCGTCCTCAAAATGCGTGGTTCTGATCATGAAAAGGGAATTTACGAGTTCAGTATTGGTAAAGCAGGCCTTATTGTCGGCGATCAGTTTGAAGGGTGAGACATGACCAAAAGGTCTCAGCAGATTCCATTGAGTAATCAAGAGGGTAAGCTCGCTGTTATACGACGCCAAAGCAATATTCGCAGCTACGCTGTCATCAAGGGGATTATGGGGTCGGGTGTAATCGATTCATTGCCGCTGCGGGTAAGATGTGAATGCGGCTTGCCTATATGTGAAGAAATTATCGAAGTTAACCTGTCGGAGCGGCGCCAGATAAGGCGAAATTATCCCCGGGGATTCATAGCGGTGCCTTCGCACGTAGATTATCCGCATGATGTAACATTGTTTAAATCCGATAAACTATGTGTCGTAGAGAAGTTGCAGTTTTCTGAAGTTGTGACGGATCTCTAGAGAGTCTATTATCAGATAAGAAAGAGGCGACATGGCGGCACCGGACCTGGTTATTGATATCCGTAACCTTACCAAGCGGTTTGAAGATACGCTGGCGCTTGATAATTTGACGATGTCACTGCGCCGGGGCGAGGTCCTAGGCTTTTTAGGGCCTAACGGGGCAGGAAAGTCCACCGCCATTCGCGTTATTCTGGGACTGCTTCGGGCTGACAGCGGCTCGGTTAAGCTTCTCGGCGGCAACCCTTGGAACGAGGTTGCGACGTTGCACCGGCGCCTGGCCTATGTTCCGGGAGATGTCAGCCTGTGGCCGGCATTATCCGGCGGTGAGGCAATTGATCTGCTCGGTAACCTTCGTGGCGGCCTGGACGAGAAGCGACGCGCCGAGCTGGTTGAGAAATTTGAGCTTGATACCGCGAAGAAAGGCCGCACCTACTCCAAAGGCAACCGCCAGAAAGTCGCCGTCATCGCGGCACTGTGTTCCAACGTCGAGTTGCTTCTTTTGGATGAGCCTACAAGCGGCCTCGATCCTCTGATGGAGGCCGTTTTCCGGGAGGAAATTCTCAAAGAAAAGGCCAAAGGGCGAAGCATTTTGCTGTCGAGCCACATCATGAGCGAGGTGGAGGCGTTAGCCGACCGGGTCTGCATCATCCGAGCCGGGCGCATAATCCAGACCGGCACACTTGATGAGATGCGCAGCCGGACACGTACTAACATTACGGCCACCCTGAAGCGTCTGCCAACAGAGATCCACGCACAGCCGGGCGTACACGATTATTCCCTGCTTGGCCATCGTCTGAGCTGTAGCGTCGATGCCGAACACCTCGATGCCTTCATGACGGTACTGGCCCGGCACGGCATCGAAACGCTCATTAGCGAGCCGCCGTCGCTTGAGGAACTGTTCTTAAGTCAGTATGACGATACTGCCAAGCAGGCAGCGTAGGTTGGCCATGGCTAAGCTTTTTCCCGGCTTCGTCCCACTTTATAAGACGGCTTCCAGGCTTAACGCACGGCAGACGGCTCCTTGGATCGCCATTATTACCCTCCTCTGTTTGACGTCGTTTTTGGCCTATGCCTGGATTTTCCCTACGTTGACAGATCGGCAGGGTCTGGCAGCGACCATCGGCATAAATCCGGCCTTCAGCCTGATTTTTGGGCCGGGCCATAACCTCCTGACTGCGGACGGCTTCAATGCTTGGAGGTCACTAGCTCTTGGTAGCTTCTTTGCTGGCCTTATGGCTATCTTTATCGTCGTCCGTGAGACACGTGCCAAGGAAGACTCCGGTGAGGCCGAAATGGTCGGCTCGAGCGTCGTCGGGCGCTACACCCAGTTAGCCGTCGGAGTTGGATTGGCCTGGGCATCATCGGTGGTGCTTGGTATCGTCACTGCTCTTTCGATGATTGCTGTCGGCGGGAATCTCACGAGCAGCCTCTTGCTGGCCGCCGCCTTCACTGCTTCGGGTATGGTTTTTGCCGGAGTTGCCGCCATCACGTGCCAACTGGGGGCGTACGCTGGAACTGCCAGCAGCATGGCGACGACGTTCCTGGGCGCCTGCTTCTTAATCCGCGGGTACGCCGATACTTCGCCGGATACAGGTTGGGCGCTTTGGCTGACGCCGTTGGGGTGGCTGCAAAAGATTGAACCAGCAGGGGCAAACCGGACGTGGCCGGTGCTAATGGCTGTCGGTTTAGCACTGGTTCTGGTAGTAATTGCTGGTCGGCTGACCTCCGCACGCGATTTTGCTCGTGGCATGCTGCCGACCAGACCCGGCGCCCGGCGTGCCAAGTACGTCGATAACGTCTTCGGCTTGGCTTTGCGTCTACAGAAAAGTCCGATCGCTACCTGGACTATCGCTTTCATGCTGCTCGGTACGGTTTTTGGATTTTTGATTTCCGCTCTTGGCACAGTCTTTAGCCAGAACGCACAGATTGCCAAACTTCTGGCGGCGGGCGGAGCCCAGGCCGACCCGGTGTTTGAATTCATCAGTACCATCCTCAAGATTTTGGGTATCATTGCTGCGGTCTACGGCGTCGGGGTCATGATGCGACTGTACAAGGAGGAGATGGAGGTTCGGGTGGACCCGATTCTGGCAGGAGCAGTCCGGCGGCCCAAGTTGTACTTGTCACACGTGCTGATTGCGCTCATCGGCCCCGCCCTTGCACTTATTATCAGCGGCAGCATGATGGCTCTAGTGGCACATTTTAAGGGAGTGGACATTAATTCCTGGCAGATTATCGAGCAGGCCGTCATTGAGATACCGGCGGTCTGGGTTCTAATTGGATTGTCGATTGCCATGATAGGCGCCCGCCCGCCAGTTCGCTTAGGGGCATGGCTGGCCATAGTCATGGCCTTTGTCCTGACGATTTTCGGACCGATGTTCAAGCTGTGGGACTGGGTTCAGGGTATATCCCCACTGTGGCATGTACCGAATGTAGCAGCTGTAGCTCCCGACTGGATAGGGTTGCTGTGGCTCGGGCTAGTTCTGATTTTTCTGCTCGTCGCTGGTTTCTCAGGATTTGCGCGGCGGGACATTGCCATAGTCTAACTGAAATGATTCTTGCATTGCCAGTGTTCATCGAACGAAAAGGCCCTGAAAACTCATTGTTGGTTTCATCGAGATATTATACTTTAACGTACATTTGATTTACGACGTCAAGTGATCTAAATTGAGTTCATGGAAGATATGCCACGTTCAGCAACTAGTGACAAGCTGGCCAAAAAGGCCGCAATCGGGAGATATTGGCGAAAGATTCTCGGTAATATGTCCGATGCCATCATCGTATACGATTCGGCTGGAAATGTTGTTTATGCCAACGCGATGGCCTCTGAGAATCTTCGATATGCTTCCGCAGCCCAATTGACCGACTTGTCGGTAGCTGATTTTGCCGAGCGCTACCTCTTTCTGGATGGGAAGGGTAAGCAAGTTAATTTGGCAGATATGCCCGGACGGAGGGCGATACGTGAGAACGGAGTGGTCGAGCAGACCCTGCATTTTGTGGCAACCAAAGGCAAGGAGAATTTCTGGTTGGATATCAAAGCCTTTCCAATAACGGATCGTAGCCAAAATCCGATATTCGTCGTCAATGCCTTTCATGACGTCACTTCTTTCAAGGAAACGGAAGCCATCCTGAAAGACACCAACCGGCGAATCGCCGGCATCCTTGATGATTTACTCAAACTGGACTAAGACGGCTGCATGTTATCGGAACAACGGCGCTTTATGAGGTCCGGTATCCTCGGGCATCATTGACGATAAATAGTTAAGAGGCTAATATATTAACTAACTTGAATATATATTCTTAGGAGATAAAACGTGCATCCGAACCGTAAACAACTCGTTGATTTGGTCTTGGAAGATATCCGCTCAACTTTCAGGCGCGTCACTATTGCCTCGCGTTCCGATATGTGTGAAAAATTTATACCGCGTTCGCAGGCCGTCGTTATGCACGTCGTCGGTGCCCACCAGGGCATTAATGTCAAAGACGTGGCTATCATGCTGGATATCTCGCCGAGCGCGGCCACGCAACTGATTGATTTGCTGGTCAAAGACGGCATTATCAACCGACGGCCCAGCGAGCGGGACCGCCGGGTCGTCACACTTGAACTTAGTAAAGAAGGCAAGGTACGCCATCGGAAATACAAGGCTTTCCAGCAGGCCCGCCTCCACCCTATTATGGAAGTCTTGAGCGACGTCGAACTGATTGAATTGGCGCGGCTGATGGGCAAAATCCACCAGGAATTCAGGGTCCATCCATCCATGAAAGAATTTACTCCCGCCTCGCAGGTTGCAAAAGTCTAAATTGTTTTTGACATTTGAGCTTGAATTAACCGGTCCGGGAGAGCCATAATCCTAGCTATGCATTCTTCGTCTCCTGAGCTGACGCCCGCAGTCAGGCAACTTATCGACCAGCTTGGCGCCACTGAAAAGTCTATGCCCTCCGCCGGGCCGTTTTATCATGTGGACGGAGTCGGCGGGCATTTTTATTTTGCCTACGAACAACTGCGTAACGCGGCGGAGTACCGTGAGCGGCATCTGCTGTTGCGCGGAGCCATTGAGCGTTTTCTGGTGCGCCATGTCGACTTGGCCAAGTACCGTACTTCATCGGCTGAGCTGATAACCGAACTAACGCAGGCAGGTTACATTCCGAACCACAGCGTCCCAATAGCGACGCTGGCAGCCATAGACGATAGAGGTGCCGTCTACAGTAACTATTATGCCGTCCTCCGTCAGACCGGTCGGGAGCGGCCGGAAGTTCTCAAGCGTTGGATGACACAGCTGCTGTCAGTCCAGTTAGAAAGCCTGCTGGTTCCGACCAGCCGGAGGCTAAGCTTGTTCATCGCCTTTACTTACGGCCATTATCTGAACGCTATCGATTTTTCCAGTATCGAGGGCGCGGGCAAACCGGAACAAGACCAGACGGCGTTGTATTGCTCAATTCACCGGACTATTTTCAAATCTGACCTGGCGACCACTCGTTACTATGCGCTCTCAGCTAATCTCCAAGACCTAAAAACTTTCCCACCCGCCGATTTTGTGGCCGCCAACCAGCTGATAGACGTCCAATACCAGTCGACACTGACCAATCGGGTTGGCCGGGTGGTCAGTCGGTATGCTGCACCAATCCGCATTATGCGCGAGCTGCTTGTCACTGAATCCATTAGTGCCGAGTCGCTGGCAAAAAGCGAAAATATTGCCAGTAAAGTCCGTTCGGTCTGTCAGCAGCAATATCAACTGACAG
>JBBRTI010000033.1:0-6324 GCA_038244585.1 Candidatus Saccharimonadia bacterium
AGTTTTATTCCCGCGAGGAGTTGATTGCGGCTTTCTCCCTTGAGCGTATTCAGAAAAGCCCTGCCGTCTTCGATGAAGAGCGCCTCAACTGGCTCAACGGCCACTACATACGACAGATGTCACCCGAGGTGCTGCTCGAGCGTACCCAGGGCTTCTGGCCGGAGTCAGCCGATGAATTCCCAAATGACTACCGCCTCGGAGCCTTAAAACTAGTCCAGGAACGGCTCAAATACCTCAGCGAATTACCGAGTCTCACCGAATTCTTCTTTGAAGCCCCGACGCCCGACCCTATGCTGCTCACAAAGATCTATAATGCTCCCGTCGCCGCTAAAACCCTCATTGCCGTACGCGACGCGCTGGCGCGCTGCAAATGGACCGAGGCCGCACTGGAAGGCGCCCTGCGCCTGCTGGCCGAAAAATTGGACGTCAAGACGGGCCAGTTTTTCGGTATAATCCGTACCGCCGTGACAGGACGCACCGCCGCGCCGGGTCTATTTGAAACCCTAGCCCTCATCGGATCACAAGAAACAGTAGAACGGCTTGACAGAGCCATTAAAGCTTTAACCTAAAGCATAATCCACGGCATAAATGGCTTAGGTAAGGCGCGTAATGTTTGACAAGCTAATTATCCCTGGATTATAGTGCAATCACTTAACGTAAGTGAGGCTAAAGACCCATGAGTGTATCTTTTTACGACGTAAAGACTCGTCAGTCCGTAGAAGTTCCTGAGAGCGATGTTTCCAAGACCAAGTACGAGCGCACCACTGCTGCCGGAAAAGTCCAGGTCCGCTACGCCCTTCGTGGCAAGTTCGAAGGACGCAACCTCACCAAGTTCGTCGGCCAGCCAGCCTGGGACGCAATGGACGCTCCTGTAGAATAGTTTCGCTTCCGTCCGCAACAAAAAGACCATCCGTACCGGGTGGTCTTTTTGTTGTATTGCAGCTTTGACTTGAGTAAGCATAAGTTTTTCACTATGATGTCCCTATGAGCGAAACTACGAGTCCCACAACGCAGCCGGAAGCGGCGGAACCATCAACTCAGGCGAATGAGGCGGCCAGCCCCGTGTGGCTGAAGCGCCACTGGAAGGTTGTTTCGGCCGTTCTGGTCGTGCTGATGGCTGCAGCCGGAGCGACGGCCTATATCCTGACGAAGCCCGCCGACAAAGCCGTCACCCCGGTTGTCGCCAAGTCATCAGCGCCCACGCCAGCTCCGACGCCGGTAACCAAACTATCACCGCTTACGGGCCTGCCCATAGACCCGGCCCTAGCCGATCGGCCTATTTCTTCGGTCATCATTGAAAATCACCCCGACGCGCGTCCCCAGTCGGGGCTGTCGCAAGCCGGCGTCGTTTATGAGGCACTGGCAGAAGGGGGAATCACGCGGTTCCAGGCCTTTTTCCTGGACGAGCGCCCGGCCGTCATCGGTCCCGTCCGCAGTCTGCGCACCTATTTTGTCGATTGGGGGTTGGAATTCAACGCTCCTGTTGCCCATGCCGGCGGCAACGCAGACGCCATCGATCTGGTAGGGCCATTGAAGATGAAGGATCTGAACGCCCTGTCTTTTGCCAGCGGCTCGTTTTACCGGAGCAACGACCGTTACGCACCCCATAATCTCTACACCAGCAGCGATAAGATGGACGCTCTCTTAAAGCAGTTCGGCTTCGGCGGTCCGGCTTCATTCACCGTCAGTCCGCGCAAACCCGACGCTCCAATAGCTGCGGCCCCGCACCCCAACATCCACATTAATTTTTCCTACAACGGTTACCAGGTCGATTACCAATACGACGCCAAGACCAACGACTACGCCCGCTTGCTCGCAGGGGCACCGCACATCGACCGCAACACCGGCGCCCAAATCCGCGTCAAGAACTTGGTTGTCGAGTACATACCGACATCATACGGCTTTACCCGTACCCAGGAGCAGACCGTCATCATGCAGACCGTAGGGGTGGGCAAGGCCCTCGTCTTCCGCGACGGCGACGTTGTGGCAGGTACTTGGAGTAAAACCTCCCACAACGCTCGTACGCGGCTCCTGGACGCCGCTGGCGCCGAGATACCCTTGGATGCCGGCAATACCTGGTACTCTGTTATTCCGACAGGCAACAGCGTCACCTATTAGACTCGTTTGACCCTACATACCGCTTATGGTATAAAGAGGGCACATGAAGGCTAAAACAAAACGGCGGATCAAACATCTGCTAACCAAAAAGAAACTGGTTAAGAAACGCACTTCCCGGCATATCCTGCGTGCAGCGTCAGTTATCATCGCGACCATTTCAATGGGCTCCCTGGCCTACGCCATCACAGTATCCAAGCCCGTCGTGACGGTGTCAGTCCATTCCACTGGCCCGGACGGCCGCCTCATTGCAGCAGTAGCCACACCGACACCGGTACCGTTACCCGTAACCGGCAATGTCGGACGCGGGTCGTGGTACGCCTTGGGGCTGCCCCAGCCGGATTCACTGACTTGCGCCTCGCGCACCTACCCCCGTGGCAGCTACCTTGAGGTTACAAATCTTCGTAACGGCCGCATTGTCATCTGCCGCGTCAACGACTACGGCCCCGAAGCCTGGACTAACCGTATTATCGACCTCTCCCGCGGCTCGTTCACCCAGGTAGACAGCCTAGGTACCGGTACCATCCCGGTCCGCCTGCGCCAGGTCTCCGGCCCCGGACCAAGCAGTCTCAATTTGCCGCTGAATGCCAACCTGGGCGAGCTCGTCGGCTATAACCTCTGCCATAAGAGCTACTCCGCCGCTTTCTGCGACTCCCACCGGCAATAACTGCGTCAGGCGACCTCGCAATACTAAAGCCCGCAGCCATGGCTGCGGGCTTTGATTTGCAACAGTCCTAACTAATTAACGCTGACCAGTTCGATATCAAACTCAAGCGTTGAGTTGGCCGGAATGGAACCGTTGGCTTGGGCACCGTACCCGAGGGAGGCGGGTATAACTAGGTGACGCTTACCGCCGACCTTCATACCCGGAATTCCCTGGACCCAGCCGTCGATTAGCGAGCCTTTGGACAAAGTGAACGTCGCGGCCTTTCCGCCCTGCTTGTCAGTGGAGTCAAAGACCGTGCCATCGGTTAGTTTACCAGTGTATTTTACCGTGATGGAGCTGCCTTCAACGGCTTCGGCGCCGGTTCCGACAACCTCGTCAGTGGATTTGAGCGTGGTCACCGTCGAAGCTGCAGGTGTCGCTTTAGTAGAAGTGTCCGTGCTTTTATCCTGCAGCACTATGGCGCCGCCGATTATCAGACCGATTACCGCGACCGCTGCAACTGCTACCAGAATTTTCGTTGTCATAATTTACCTTGGTTATTCCACCAGTATACTAGACTGGCTCTTGGCGCGCTAAAGCATTAGAATTAAGACATGCAGTCTTCTAGCCGTTTCAAACGCCAGACCCTGGCCCTGTTCTTTATTGTCTCAATGGTACCGGCCTTATTGGTAGCCGCAATCTGGTATTGGCTGACACAGGTTAGCCCGTCGGCCATGCTAGAAGTCGATTTTTCTCATTTGGTTCTCCCGGTGTTTCTGCTAGGGCTGTTGCCGGCTATCGTGCTGAGTTTCATCTTCGCTGAATTGCTCGCCCGACCTGTCCGCGACATTCATAAGGCTGTATCGCAGCTGGCCGCCGGTAATTTCGTCCCTCCATCGGTTAATACTTCACGAGGAGAATTCAAGGAAATTAATGCCGCTCTCACTGAAGTAGCACTCCACTTGCAAGACGTCATTTCGGCAGCGTCGAGCGAAACAGCTCTAATTGAAGCCGAACGAAACAAGCTGCGCATCGTCCTTAACTCCATGAGCGACGGTGTTTTTGCTCTCGACCGTGACGGCCGCATTATCCTCTTCAACAAGGCGGCGACGCAACTAACCGGACGGGCCATAACTGAAGTCGCCGGCCAGCTGGCTGAAAAAGTCATGCCGTTCCGACAGAACGGGGAACTGGTAATGACACGCTGGCTGGCCACCCATTCCGGCACGCCTGACAAACTGGGACAGTGGCGCAATCTTGAGCTTTACCACTCCGACGGCTCCAGCCTATTCGTAAATGTTGATGCCATCAAGCTCGACGGTGACCCCAATGGAATCAGTGCGCTGGTGACCTTCCACGACCTGACCCGCGATCACCAACTGGAAGAGATGAAGGTCGATTTCGTCGCCCTAGCAGCCCATGAGCTGCGCACGCCGCTGACTGAGATCAAGGGCTACCTGGATATCATGCAACATGAGTCTAAAAGCCTGCGCAAGTCGGATCGCGACCTCCTGGACCGCAGCGTCGCCAGTGCAGCCGAGCTGTCCGGCCTCATGAACAACCTCCTAAACGTTGCCCGCATCGAGCACGGTGAGCTTAACTACAGCCCGGAAGTTATCGATTATAACGAATATCTTAAAAATTTGGCACCGACATTTAAAGCTCAGCTGGCCAGCAAAGGCCTGGCCTTCACAATTAACGTACCTGCCCACCTGCCCTTGATGATGGCGGACGTCGTTGGCGTCCATGAAGTGCTCCGCAATCTTTTGTCCAACGCCGCCAACCATACCCCCAGCGGCGGCAGCGTTATACTTAATGTCAGAGCAGACCGCGGGTTCATCGAAACTACCGTTACCGACGACGGCTGCGGAATTCCGGCCAATGCAGTCGGCCGCCTATTCACTAAGTTTTACCGTGTCAGCGAGTTCAAATCAACTACGCGCGGCACCGGCCTAGGCCTCTTCATCTGCCGCTCTATCGTGGACGCCCACGGCGGCCATATCTGGGTGGAGTCGACTGAGGGCAAGGGCAGTACCTTTGGATTCACTTTGCCATTAAGCAATATTGCACCAACGGCTACTAAGGGCGATAATAGTATAAGCATTACACGAGGTACACATGGCTGGATCAAAGAACATTCTATTCATCGAGGATGACCGTCCGATCAGCGAGATGTATGCCCGCGTCCTGCCCAAGGACATGTACAAGATGGATTTCGCTTACGACGGCGCCGAAGGTCTTCAGAAGTCCAGGTCCAAACACTATGATCTGATCATCCTCGACATCATGATGCCGGAGATGAGTGGTATCCAAGTCCTGCACGAGTTAAGAGGAGAGGACGGCCAAGGCAGCCCCGATACCAAAATCCTCATCCTCACCAACCTGGCCCAGGATAAGACGTCCCGGGAGGCTCTCAAGGCCCAGGCCGACGGCTATATCATCAAAGCCGACATAGTTCCGAGTCAGCTGGCACAAATCATCGATTCGTTACTGAAATAGCCGTCAAACACTAGGGAGTTTCCATCCGGGAGGCTCCATTGTTTTGTACACGAACGCCACAAAAGAGCAGGGGATAAACCTGCACTTTTGTGGGCTCGGACCGTGGCTTAAGTTAGTAGCATGTATTGGGCCAAGGACTACAACCGCGCTGAGCGTAGGTTTCGGAGGCCTTAGCATCCTGGACGGCGGGCGGAGCCAAATCGGCCCGGGCGTAACCGCCGTAGTTGTTCCACGTGCGGAGATCGTACTGGTAGGCACCGTAGTAGCCGTTGCCGGTGTTAGTGGCATAGTTACCGCCAGACTCACGCTGTCGAATGCGTTCGAATATACCTGCACTGCCCCCGGCGTAGTTAGTATTCCGCGAGGCACTCGTAACATGCAGTTGTGGCGCTATGGCCTTGACCTGCTGTTGGGGCGTAGCGTCGCTGACACCGGCCGGGAGGTCACGATCGGCGGTGATACCTGTAGGTACCGTGATTTTCTGGCCCGGGAAAATCAAATCCGGATTGGTAATATCCGTGTTGACGTTCCAAAGCGGGCGCCACGAATCGAGGTTTTCGGCAACCGCGATGGTCGACAGGCTGTCACCCGAGGCGACTTCATGGATTTTGGTGGCCGCAGCAGGGGCTGCCGCCGGTTTCGGAGAAGCGACGCTGGCAGCACTGGCGGTGCCGGATAGCAGGGCTGTGACGCCCAAGGCCAGGGCCAGTGTTAAGAGGGGTCGTTGCATTTATTGAGGTCCTTTCGTAAACGAGAGGGGTGACGGACATGGTTATTAACATTGCACCCTCAAGGTATGACTACCATACGGAAACATAAGTTACAGAAGTTAAACAAGACTGACAATTGTAAGAAGTCATCATAATATGGGGATAACTTTAAAACTCATTTGGTATACCGCTGTATTTTGCGTTTATAACGTTTATGCTTATGTGAAGCTAATGCTTGTTCAATCTGTGGATAAATGCCAATTAGTGATTACCTGTTCTTATTTCTAGCTATGTACCAATATGAAGACTGTTCGCATCCTCTTCGAGTAGCCCGCATCCGATATATCGCCCCTA
>JBBRTI010000034.1:0-6147 GCA_038244585.1 Candidatus Saccharimonadia bacterium
GCGGTTGGGGCCACCACGATTGAGCCGACGGGATTGACGGTGAAAATGTCGGTGCCGCCGTCCTGCACGGCAAACCGTCCGGCGCCGGCGGAACAGGTGACGCACTGCAGGTTGAACAAAATGTTGGGGTCAACGGCCTGATCAGAAGCATTAATAACAAAATCTTTGGCGGTTGTATTAAGATTTATGGTTGCCGGCGAGGCAGATGCCGTGTAAGCCGATTGTAAGTCGCCGCCACTACCGCCGGCCGCGCAGATGCCGCCGGTAGTAATACCCCCAAGTGTTACCTGATTTTGGAGGAATTGACCCCCGCTACAAGTGGTGCTGGTACCGGCGGTTGCGCCAACCGTAAATAGCTGGCCCGTACCTATTGTGACTCCGCCTTCAACACTCAAATTGGCCACAAAACTGGCGTTGGAGTTGGTCACAGTGAGAGTTGACGCAGCAGTATTAGCAACGTCTAACGTCAGCCCGGATGCGGCACGCTGAACGGTATTTGAGCCTAGAACGACAGTGCCGGATCCCGATGTAAGAGTTAACGGGCTAGTGGTTGATGCCAGTGTCACTGCTCCGGCCCCAGTAATGTTGGCGCCAACGTTGGTAAGCGAACCACCGTTAATAATAAGGTTATTGATGGTATTGGTAAGTGAAGGCGCAGTGATAGCTCCGGCCGAGGTAATTGTGCCGGATCCAGTGGTCGAGATATTACCGCTGGTAGTCAGGGCCCCGGCCGAAGTAATTCCCCCCGGAATACTCACTGCCAGGCCAGCGCGACCAATGGTGATGGCTGTGGTTGTGGCTGCGGTACCGACGGTGAGGGCGGTGGTGGTAGTTCCGGCATCGAGATTACCGGTGAAGATATTGCCCCATACCAGCCCGGCGGAACCAGCGCTACGGGTGTTGTTGGTCGCTGGCAGCAGGTCGGCGTTAATGCTGGTGGTGCTAAGGTTGTTGAGCGTGGTGGTGGCGCCGGTACCGGCGATAGTGGCGCAACCCGGAGCCGTGGTTAGGACGCCGCCGGTGAAAGTAGCGGTAGTGACTGCCTGATTGGCCCCACACGACACTGTAGAGGCCACCCCAGCCGAGGCGCCGACTGTAATGACCGAGCCGGAGCCAATGGTTAGACCGGCGGCAAGCGTGGCGGCACCGGTATTGTCGACTTTGAGTTTCACGGCATTGTTAATCTGGAAGTTCACAAAGTCGCCGGTGAAGGCGGCGGGGTTTGAGCCGATGTAGGTACCGTTGGCGCTTCCGGAACTTAAGGCCGCCACACTACCGAATTGGACGATGGCGCCCGAGCTAGCGGCCGTGCCCGAGTAAATTGCAGCCTGTCCCGCACTCTTGGAGAAGGTATTTGCGCCAGTCCAGGCTTGAGCGGCAGAAAGCTGACCAAACGCACTCGAATCGAGCCCGTCCAGTGTGTCGGAGTTAACGGCGTAAGGCGAGCTGGCCAGCGGCTGGCGAGGGGTCATGGCGCCTTCCGTAAAGACCGCGCAGCCGTTGGTGGCACAAGTGGCGGTGGCCGGCGTCGGGAGCTCGACTTCCAGGAAGAGACTGCCGGTACCGGTATTGAAGAGGCTCGGGGCAATGGCGGTGAGGTCGCCGAACTGGATATTGAAGAGGCCGTTGGTTATCTGGATGCGGTTATCGACGCCAGTGATGATGCGGTCTTCCTGCCACTGATTGGTACCACCCGAGCTCAGTGTCCAGAGACGGAATTTGACGTTGTAGAGGCCATCGGAGAGGATATTGCCGGAGTTGTCGGTCAACCGGCCCTGGAAGTTGACCTTGTAAGGCACCGTTTGGGCGGCGTTGGCGGGATTAGAGTTGATTAAAACCGATACGCCAAAAGCGGCCGTGATGACCTGGACCGCGGCGATGAGGAGAATTATTCTTCCTACACGCAACCGGCGGCGAAACTCCATCACAAACCTACATTACAGGATGAATTATAACATTGTGCTTATGGTTTTTTCAAGATAAACACAAGCTTTTTACGGCATTATTTTTGCTTCGGGGAGTCACGAATTTTCCAAACCCCTAGCCGGGCAAAAAGAAAAGACCCAATTAGGGCTGAGATAGCTCGCTGGATGGTAATTTTAGAACTTCCGTAACTGCAGAGCGTACTATCACGGCTTATAACCAGAATTTAGTGATCAACTTTCACATTCCGGCTAGAAACCACTTTGTGCCGGACATCCCCATATTGTGTGTCTTTTTGCAAGTCTGCTACCGCCATCTCCCAGCCGTCAGGAATCTGGTCGTAAGGTGGGCGAACGACATTGCTCCATACTTGCTCTGTTATACCGTTGTTCAGGGCAAGTGTTTTTGCAAACTCACGAGCAACTTCGGGGTTGCGAGTAACCTCTTGTCGTAATTTGTCGGCTACTAACTTAGGCAAAGTCGCCTCTACAAATAGCTGATTACCACTACGCTTACTCTCGGTTACATAATCGGGACCTTCATAACGTATTGCCTGTCCATTTTCTCTGCGCTGATTACCGTTGAATTGATACGCTACTTTAACACCAGGCTCCTGCTGACCTGTTGCAGGGTTTACGACCATCGTCGGCACTTCGCCATCACGGACTTGTTCTTCAATTTGCTCGGTCTTTTTCCTGAAACGTCCGCCTGTTTCTACTGTTTTTGCAACTGTCTTATAGCGAGTAGTCGTATCCGGTTCGAAAAGAAAAGCCTCGGCTGAGCCACCATATATTAATAGTTCATTGCGATTATTATTCTCTTGCGGCAAACCATCACCAAAGGAGGTAAATCCATCCCGAGGTATATAGTCTCCAGAGGTAGACTTTAATTTCACGCCATTTGGTCTGTCGGTAGAAATACGAGTCGCACCTTCCGCAGCTCGGGCAACTTCACCCATAAGTGCCTGCTGCTCTTTTTCAACTGTATCACCAAAGGCTTCGGCTACTTTTTGACGAGCATCATCGACTGATTGGGCTGGCTGTGGTTGGTTTGCTTGTTCTGCATAACGTGCGCTAATTCGCTCTTGCGCTTCACGTACCTCGGGACTATTTGCAATTGTTTCTGAGCTACCAGAAACCTGTTCATTATGCTGAGCTATCATCTCATTAATCGCAGCCGCACGGTTGTGTGGACTATGTTTACCACCATCTCCAGGCTGTCTCTGAGCAAGAGTATCAAGGTTGTCAGCCACGCTTAAATACATATTATTAAGTAGCTTTACTCCAACAAGCTGTTCTCGAAGCTTGCGCTCCTCAGCAGTACGTCTAGTATCTCCGCCAATGTCATTCAAGGCTGTTTCTAGTTGTACCTTACGATCAGCGATAGCATTGAGTGCATCAGTACTTTCGTCGACTTTTAGTGTAGTTAATTGTTCGAGCGCCGCAGCATGAATTCTTTGCTTCATACCATATTCATAGTCACTCATGTGACCGGTCTCATTTTCCTCTTTGTCAGACTCTAAACTTGATTCAGTGAATGAGCCTATCAGGGCAATGGTTTCTTCTGGCTTGAGCTTATCAGCGGCTTCACGATGGAATATCAGCTCCCGTCGCCAAGTTTGGGGTTCATTTTGATGTGGAGGTAATGTTTCGCTCATATTTTCAAGATTAGTTCCATATGGTTTTCATTATAGCGCACTGCCGCAAAGGGGCTGAACTAATCATGTAGCAAACGGTTACAGGCTTAGATAAAGAAAAAGCCCGACATTAAGTCGGGCTCTATCTTTGGTGCGGGTACAGGGACTCAAACCCTGGGCCTCTTCCTTGGCAAGGAAGCGCTCTATCAACTGAGCTACACCCGCATATGTAAAAACTAATTGGTGGCGCCTGCTGTTATGTCGCTGCGCGACCCTCCGCCTTGATTGCTTCGCAAGCGGCTACAGCCGAACCAGCGACGTTCTCCTCCAGCAGGAAACATCACGGAACATTTATTGGTGGCGCCTGCTGGACTCGAACCAGCGACACGAGGCTCTTCAAGCCACTGCTCTACCAGCTGAGCTAAGGCGCCATGCACAGAACTATTTGGCTTATGCCGCAAAAGGTACCGTCAAATAATACCTGACTGCGGGGGCAAGTTCAAGCCTTGGCGGGGCCGTTGCCGGGCCTAATCCCGTTTGCGCGACAGTCCGTCGATATTGCGTTTTTCGGTCTTATGACGACGACGGAGTAGTTTGGCGGCCGCCTGGCGGACCCGCCTCAGGATCAAAGCTGTCCAAGCTTTCCTGGGTCGGCGCCGCATCACCAGATACAAGACCAAGGCAATTACTAGCACTAAGAGGAGCCATTGGTACCAGCCGGTGCAGGCAAAGACCCACCGCGTGACGGCAGCGCCACCCTGCTGGTCGTGGAGCGTCACAGGCAGGAGACCGAAATAGGAGCCGGGACGCTTGAAGTCGAATTGGCGCGCGGACGAGGGCATAATGAACGGGCCGGTCAGCGTGGCGCCCTGGCCCCAAGGCAGGACGTTGCTCGTCAGTGTGGGCGTAAAGGCCACGCCGCCCGTGTTGCGGTTGGTGTTGCGGTAGACCACTTGCCCGTCGAGGCCGGCGCCCGTTTGCAGGAACGGCAGGCTGAACGAGGCTATTTGCCCGGTTTTTACTCCCGACCCGCCGTTCTGCAGCATAAGTAGGGTGCCGACGTTGGTCGTTTCGTTGATGAAGGTCGTGGTGCCGGTAGTGACGGCGGGAACCGTCTGGAAGAAGATGGCGGCATACACCCCGCCCCGAGGAATCTGCTTGGGATCAACGCTAAAGACAACGCGGATGGCTTCGCGGGGGCCCAGGTTAAATGTCGTCAGTCCCGGGATAATCCCCGCGGTTAGCTGGGCGTCGTCGAAGAAGACCAGGTTGCCGTCCAAATCGGCCTGCTTGAAGCCGCGGACTTTCGCTGACACCGTTATGGTTGTGTCGCTGGGGTTGGAGACGTCAATGTAGCCGTTTTTGACGACGTCGGTCGACAGGACGTCATCGTAGCGCAGCGGGTTGAGTTGGAGGCCGGCGTCAGCTCGGGCGGTTCCCGGCATCAGCAGCAAGCCCAGGGCAAGGACTGTGCCGCTGGCAATACCGCTAGCGTATCGCAGCAGTGATTTAATACCTCCCCGGCCGCTCATGGCTTGATGGTGGCGGTATAAATAACATTCGTCGTGTACGCCCCCTGTTTTTGGCTCGGTATCGTGTCGGCGCGGAAAGACAAGGTGGTGAGTTCCGGGATGCCGCCGTTGAGGCCGGTCCGCGAGTGGAAGGCGGTAGAGGTAAGCGGCAGACCGGCATAATTATACGGACTGCCGATCCATTTGGCTTCAACCTGCGTGCCACCGGACACCGTAAAGCCCAGTCCTTTGGTCGTGCCTTCCGTCCAGACCGCCGGCGACGCGATGGTGGCGGTCATCATGGGAATGGTCGTAGTGGTGTCGGTGTGGGTGAGGAGACTTGTGGCCTGAATGAACAGGTTGTAGCCGCCGGCATCGGTGCGTACTACGGCGTCCGAGGCGTAGGTCGAGGAAGTCCCTGGCGTGACATTGGGCAGCGTATGAGCGAATTGGAGACCGCTTTGGCCAGCTACGTAGTCGCCCTTGATTTCGGCATCTGTTAACTGACGGCTGTAGACCCGCACTTCATCCAAGGATCCGGCAAAAAAACTGGAGGTGGGAGCGCTGGGCCAGCCCGCCAGGTTGTCGTAGGCCAGGCGCCAGTAGCCTGTGTAGTTGCCGGCGGTCGTCACGGTTCCGTCCGTGCCTGCTCGCGCCCCGTCGACCACCAGAGTCATTCCAGCACTGCCCAGGGTGGCGGCTAGGTGGTGCCAGGTGCCGTCATTGTAGGTTCCCGCGGTGGTGATAGTCTTTTGGACGCCATTGTTGACGCCAAATATCAGCTGGCCGCCGTTAGTCATGTACACATGGCGGTCGCTGGTGCCACTAGCTCCGGTCTGGGCGGTGCCAAAGCCCATCAGGCGGCCGCCGGCGCCCGTGGTTGTCTTGAACCACAGCTCCTGAGTAAACGCCGTCGGGTTGGTCTGGGTGGTCGATGTCGAGACGTACTGGGTGGTGCCGTTGAACGTCAGCCCCTGGCCGATTTTGCCAGCGACCCAAGTCGGGGTGTTTTGAAGGTTGCCAACATCACCCGTCATACTGACATCAAAGGCCTGCCCGCCGTTTCCGGTATCAAGC
>JBBRTI010000035.1:0-5982 GCA_038244585.1 Candidatus Saccharimonadia bacterium
GGATGCGTCTCAGGGGATTCAAGCTCAGACGCTGGCCAACGTCTATCTGGCGATTGAAGCCGGGCTTGAGGTTATTCCGGTGCTCAACAAAATTGACCTGCCCAACGCCGATCCGGTGCGAGTCGCAGGCGAAGTGGCGCATCTGTTGGGCTGCGACCCGGATACCATCCTGCGCGTGTCCGGCAAGACGGGCGAGGGCGTCACCGACGTCTTGGACGCGATCGTCGCTGATGTGCCGATGCCTCGCGGCCGGTTGGACGCGCCCCTGCGCTGCCTGATCTTTGATTCCATCTACGACGATTACCGCGGCGTCATCCTGTTTTTGCGCGTCGTCGACGGGACCCTGCCCAAGGGTGCCAGCGTGCGCATGATGGCGACCGGTGCCGAGGGCCTGGCCCTGGAGCCCGGCACCTTCGCGCCCAAACAGACTCCGACCGACGAGCTCAAGGCCGGCGAAATTGGCTATATCGTCACTAACCTGCGCTCCACGGGCGAGGCCCGCGTCGGGGATACCGTTACGTTGTCCAAGAACCGCGCCGACGTGGCTCTGCCCGGCTACAAGCAGGTGTTGCCGTTCGTCTTTGCCGGTTTCTTCCCGACTTCCAACGAACAATACCCGGAGCTCAAAGACGCCCTTGATAAACTGAGCCTGAACGACGCCGCTCTGGTCTTTGAGCCGGAAACCAGCCAGGTGCTGGGGTTTGGTTACCGCGTCGGCTTTTTGGGCCTGCTGCACATGGACATTGTCCACGAGCGCCTGGAACGGGAGTACAACCTGGAACTAGTGGTCACCAACCCGTCCACCGACTACGAGCTTACCACCTCGACCGGCGAGGAACTGCACGTGCGCAATGCCGCCGACTTGCCGGACCCGAGCCGTGTCACTGAGATCCGCGAGCCCTGGATCAAAGGGGAAGTGGTGGTGCCCAAGGACTTCGTCGGCGGTGTCATCCAGCTCATCAACCGCATCCGCGGCATC
Organism: Candidatus Saccharimonadia bacterium; assembly: GCA_038244585.1. Lineage (GTDB taxonomy): Bacteria > Patescibacteriota > Saccharimonadia > UBA4664 > UBA4664 > UBA4664. Next base: position 980 of record JBBRTI010000035.1, read on the forward strand.
CAGAAGAACCTGACCTTCATGGACGAAACCTTGGCGCTGATCGACTTTGAAGCCCCGCTTGCCAACGTCCTGACCGATTTTTACGACGAGCTAAAATCCATAACAAGTGGCTACGGTAGTTTCAACTACGACCTGGCCGATTACCGTCGTGAGAACCTGGTGCGTCTTGATATCCTTGTCGGCGGCGACATGGTCGACAGTTTAAGTATGATAACCCATAGCGATGAAGCCTACCGCCGCGGCAAGGAAATTGTCGCCAAACTTAAAGAAGTTGTCCCGCGCCAGTCGTTTGATGTCTCGCTGCAGGCCGCCATCGGCGGCAAGATCGTCGCGCGTGAGGACGTCAAAGCCCTGCGCAAGGACGTCACGGCCAAACTCTACGGCGGCGACGTGTCGCGCAAGAACAAGCTGCTCGACAAGCAGAAACGGGGCAAGGCCCGCATGAAACGCTTCGGCAAAGTCGACATTCCGGCCGAGGCCTTCATGGTGCTCGTGCGCCGCGATAACTAGACTCTGGAAATAAGAAAAACGCTTCCCCGCGGCCTACAAGATGGTAGGGGCGGGGAAGCGTATTAGGGTGCGGCGGGGTCTTCGGCCAGGCGGGCTAAGGACAAGCGGATGGTCCGTTGGCGGTCACCTGCGGCGGCGAGGCCGGGATACGCCACGTGCTTTTCTTTCCACAACCGGATGACCAGTTTCTCAAGTAAGACTTCGTCGACCGGACCGGGCAAGGAGCGCGCGATGTGGCGGATGGCTTCAGAGGCGCTCTTACTTTGTGCCGGTACCACCAGGACGGCGTAGCCGCCGAGCGCATCCGCGGCTGCCTCAGCCAAGTCCAGGCCGTCATAGCGGCTGTCCAAGAGCTCGCCGTCGCGGACGACAAAATAGGTGCCGTCACGCTCGTTCAGCAACTGGACAAATAACGCTTGCGCTACCTCCTGAGTCAAGCCATGCCTACTCACCAAAGCTTGCCTGACCTTGTGGGGAGGGAGTCTGTCGAGGTATTCCTTGGCAATCGTGCGGATGGACCGGGTATCGGTTTGGGTCATGGAAGTCCTTGGTGTCGGGGAATGGGGCGATTCCGGCGTGGAAAGGTGCGAAAGTTGACTAACATACTGTATAAGAACTAGGGTGGTTTGTCAAAAGTACCTGACATCGGGAACAGAAAAACCGGCCCGTGGCACCCCTGGATGGGATGCTCGGTACCGGTGGATCGGTGATGGAGTCGTGCTAGCTAGCAGCTGGAGATGATGTTGAAGCCCCAGAGGTTGTACCCCGGACCGTAACGGTTGTTCTCGCGGCTGGAACTAGGATCCATGTAGTCCGCGCTCCTCGAGACCCTGTCGAGGTAGTACTCGCGGTCGTTGCTGATGATGCCAAGAGCCTCGGCGCAGGGAAAGCCGAAATGGTCGGACCCGGAGTCGCTGTCGACGTTGGTTTGTGCCTTGGCCGCTCGGGATTGTTTTGCGGAAGACAAGACCTCGTCGTCGTCGGTCTCCTTCAGGAATGCCATGGCCGCGGCGACCAGTTCGCGTGAAGTCACACGTCCCCGATTGGCGGGGATATCGAGTCCGCCACGGACCAGCTTGATGTGGTTCTTGAACCGAACGGTCAAGTTGCTCTTGGGAGGACGTGGCTCGAGGCGGGAGTCGGGGCCGTTGAAGGCCGTGCCGTGGTCCTGAGGTCCACCGCGGAAGGCTGGAGGAGTGCTGAGAACTGTACTTCGAGACATTGTTTCTCCCAACGAGGTCGATTAGCACGAATTGAAAAAGAACGCATATTCAACTCAATATGTGGATTGAATGAATCTATTATACATAACAACTATAGTATTGTCAATATGATTTGTCAGAATAAACAACTGGCCTCAGTTTGACCAGCAGGAGGGACTAAATCTAGGCATATATCGTAGACGTGGTATAAATAAAGTAAGAATAAGCATAAGGATAATTATGGAGCCTACGCCTCAGCCAATAACCCCGGCACCCGTCGTTGCTCAGCCTATAGCAGTGCCGGCCCCGATCGCAGCAGCCTCGGTCGCACCGGCCCAGGCGGCACCGCAGGCGTATGCCAGCATGGAGCACAGCCGCAAGCCGCTGGTACTGACAGTCGTCGCCGTTCTAGTACTGTTGGCGGTGGCAGGCGGCGCCCTGTATTACGTAAAGTTGCACTCCCAGGCCGCCCCCGCTCCGACCCCCACCCCAGCCGTTGCGACGGGAGATGTCAGACAGTCACTGCCCAATATTGATTCTTCGCTTAAGGAAGCCGATGTCAACATCGCGACCGTCACGGCTGGGCTCAAGGATATCCAAGGAGATCTGTCGGAATGAATAAGCGTTATTTACGACCGGGCCTGATTGCTGTTGCCACCCTGGTGCCGATGGGCCTGGCTCTAGCTGCACCTGTCCTGCCGACGCCGACCCCCGCTCCGCCGGCCGTCTCGGCCTTTGACCGTTCCAAGCACCTCAACACCCTCAAGACCCACGGCGCCGCCGAGGTCGACCGCCGGCTGGCCATGTTCCAGACCGTGTCGACGCGCCTGGCTAGCAGCACCCAGCTGACGGCAGTCGACAAGACAACCCTAGGCAAGCTGGTCGAGGACCAGGTTACGACTCTGGGCGCTCTCAAAAGTAAATTGGCAGCCGAAAACGACCTGACCGCCGCCCGCAAGGACGTCCAGGCCATCATCGATGAGTACCGCGTCTACGGCTTGCTGGTGGCCCAAATCAGCCTAGTAACCGCGTCCGACCGGATGGCCGAGACCAACACCCAGCTCATGACTGTCGTAACCGAACTGCAGAAAAAAGCCGATGTCCTGAAGAAGGCCGGCAAAGAGACGACGGACGTTCAAAAAGACATCGACGCCGCCAAAACGGCCATCACCGCGGCCCAGCCGTTATTTGTTAAGCTGAGCACGCAGATGATCGCCTTCAAAGCGCCGGACTATCCGGCCGGCCATATATCCCTCGTCGCCAGCCGCGACGACATTACCAAGGCCCGGGACGGCTTCCGCACGGCCAGAGTCTCTATCGACAGCGCGCTAGACGCCATCGACAAACTGAAATAGCTAGACCTTGCGCCGTCCCGTGACCAAGTTGTAGATGAAGACGATTAGGGCAATGACCAGAAGTAGGTGAATCAGACCGCCGCCGACGTGGGCAAGCAGGCCAACCAACCACAGAACGACCAGAATGACCAGAATTGTGTAGAGCATGATGTAAATCCGTTCTTTTTGTAATAGTGCTTAGATAGTATCGGTGAAAAAAGGCGGTCACGGCATTAGCGCTTTCTACAACACGGGGCTTTAGTCCGGAGATTATTTCATGAAATCTACTAATGTTAAAATTGCAAAAGTTTTGCTTTAGGCTAGGTATTAACCGATAATTTTGTACTGTTTAGGGCCGGTTGGAGCAAGACGGCCAGATCGTGGAGACCGCGGCGTTCGACGGGGCCGTGCCCGATGGTGATGACGCTGAGACCCAGTTCTTCGGCCACGGCTTCAGCGGTGGGCCGCCATTGGCCGGTGACGTAGAGCTCCGCTCCGGCGCTTGAGGCGGCGGCGAGCAGCTCGGCCTGCATGGCGTCGGCCAGGGCGATGATGGTCAGGCGGGTGCCGTAACCGTAGGTTCGCTCGATGCCGTCGTAGCGGGTCCGGAGCACGTCGGCCAGCTCAGTCTGCAATATTGGCAGCGCCAGGCGGATGATTGTTAGCGCGGGCCGGTCGGACAGGGTAGTCGAGGTTGCGGCACCGAGTTCGTGATGCAGCGTCGGGTTGGCGGCCAGGCCGAAGCGACGGTCAAAGGCGGCGTGGTGGCAGATGACGGTCAGGTCATCTGGGAAGGCCGCGCCGGCGGCCGGCAGGCGGTGCAGCCAGAGGGCGTCCAGTTGACGGGCGGCGGCCCAGGCGGCGGTGTCGGCGTCCCAATCCAGCGACAGGCCGAGCCGCTTAATCTGCCGGGTCAGGCCGGGCTGGATGATACCGCCAGTTTCCGGCACCTGGTCGGCTTCAAGGACGTCGTCAAATAGGGCTGTGAGCTCAGTCGGTTGCACGTTGTTTCCCTCCCGTGATTAATGCCATGGTAACGCAAACGCGGGCGATGCGGAAGCCGCGCCACCGGTTAGCACTCTTGACATGAGAGTGCTAATTTTCTACTATAGCTACAGATTAACTAACCGTGGGACGCACCGTATGTCACCCCGCCAATATCTCATTCTCAAGGCGATCGTCGAGCTGTACGCCAAGACCGCCGAGCCGGTCGGGTCTTTGGCCCTGTCAGTGTCTTTCGACGCTTCCAGCGCCACTATTCGATCTGAAATGGCTGTTCTGGAGCGTGAGGGCTATATCATGCAGCCTCATATTTCGGCCGGGCGGGTGCCGACGGACAAGGGATATCGTGCCTACGTCAACGCCATGGAGCCGGCCACTGGCGATTCCCGCCAGGAACTGGCGATGGCCCGCCGTGTCCACGGTGCCGGCGAAGCCGACCGCGCCATCAAGAACGCCGTCGAGAGTCTGGCGCACGTTACTAACAACCTGGGGCTAGCAACAATCGCAGGAAATCTTTATATGAGCGGCATGGCCAGCCTGTTTCATCATCCGGAATTTGCCAGCGGTGAAAAGGCTTACGAGATTGCCCGTTTGCTCGACAGCCTAGAGGAGTGGCTGGCCGAAGCTGCGCCCAACGATCCGATAAGCGTGTATATCGGCCGTGAGAACCCCATCGGCCGGGCCAGCGGGGCCACGCTGATTATCAGCCGGTTCGAAAGTCCGTTCTCTAGCCGCAGCTACGTCGGCGTCCTCGGACCGACGCGCCAGAACTACGGCGCCGTCATCGGCCTGGTGGAGTACACGGGCCGGTTACTTGAAGAAGCACTGAAATAGGAGAGACCATGGCAAAGAAAGACCAGAAGAACCATCACCAGTCACACACCGAAGTGCATGTCGAAACCTCCAGCGAGCAGCATACTGGGGGCAGCGAGGCCGCAGGCGAGCGCTTCGAGGA
>JBBRTI010000036.1:0-5800 GCA_038244585.1 Candidatus Saccharimonadia bacterium
ATCAGTGAGTAAGTTGCCATTGCTTATTATAATAGCGGTAAAATACCGCTATTGAAAGTGCTTAAAATGGCGGTATTTTACCGCTATTTTTTAAACCGATACCGCCCGGGTCAAAGGTGAGCCAAATCCAGCCGTCTTTCCTGCCAATTTTACCGGAAGCAATCCGAACTAGGCTCTCACAAAACACAAGCACGTGCCAAGTACAAAAGCCTGATTGATGCAGAATAGCCTAGTTTAAGCAGCAAATACTTCTCACCCTTACAAGAAGCAACAGAAAAGCCCCGACTAGGGCAAAAAACCACCACCGCACCGCGGCCACCTACTCTCTATCAGCAGATTCCGCCTTCTCCCCCTCAAACTCCCCCCATTTTCGCGCCACAAACTCCCGCATCTGCGACCGAAAGACACTGACATCAAACTTCTTGGCCGCCTGACGCAACACAGCGTCATCAAACACCATGCCCTCAAACCGCCGCACGGCCGCTACTAGCGCCTCTGGTGTCTGTTCGTCAAACAGGGTGCCAGTCACCCCTTCGACGACGTACTCGAGCGCTCCGCCTTTGCCATAGGCTATCACCGGCGTCCCCGCCGCCAGTGCTTCAATCGGCGTCATACCGAAATCCTCTTCCGGCGGGAAAATGAAGCCCTTGGCCCCGGCGTACAGCCGGTCGCGTTCATCCTCGCTGACCCGTCCCAGAAATTGAATGTTCGCCTTGGCCCGGCCCTTCAACCGTGCGATCTCCTCCCCCGCTCCGGCCACCTTGAGGGTTAGCCCGAGCTCGTTGAAGGCCTCGACGGCCACGTCCAGCCGTTTGGAAGCAACCTGCCGGCCGACAATCAGGTAGAAATCTTTGGAACCTGACGACAGCTTCTCCAGTTCCTCAGTAACGATCGGCGGGTAGATGACCTCAGAATCGCGGTGGTAGTACTGCTTTATACGGGCCTTAATGTGGTCGGAATTTGCGATAAAGGCATCCACTCCTTGAGCGGCGGCATAATCGATCCGGCGCAGCGGCCCGATTAACAGCGGAAAGACCAACCGCGCCAGCGGGTTGAATACGCCGAACGGCATATTGTCCAGCCGCCACTCGTAGTCGGTCCAGTAATACCGGACAGGTGTATGGCAGTAACAAATATGCAGCGTATCGGGGCCGGTACGCACGTATTTGGCCTCGGCCGCGCAGGACGAGATGACCAGGTCATACTCCCGCATATTAAAGGTCTTGAACGGCAGGCCCATAAACAATGGGAACAGCTGATGTTTACGCTTCAGGTAAGGGATCTTATCAAGGAAGGTCGTACGAACATCAGCGTCACGAAATTCCGGAAACTTCTCGGGGATGAAGGCACTGGTATAGATGGGGGCATCGGGATACATAAGATGCAACTCATAGAGCACCCGCTCCCCGCCTCCGGGCGTGGTCAGCCAGTGGTGCACCAAGGCGACCTTTTGCGGCTTGCCTTGCGCCACTAGTAGGCTCCCTTGCGGCCGAGAATCACAAGTACCGTCTTGACCAGAATCTTCATATCCAACCACGGGCTCCAGTGTTCGACATAGAAGATATCCAGCTTCACCCGTTCGTCGTAGCTGATGTCATTACGGCCGGAAATCTGCCACAACCCTGTGATACCAGGCTTTAGGGCCAGGAAGCTAGCGCCGAAATCGCCGTAGCGCTCCAGCTCGACCGGGACGACCGGACGCGGACCTACCAGGCTCATATCGCCCTTGAGGACGTTGAGGAGTTGCGGCAGCTCGTCGAGGGATGATGCGCGCAGGAACCGTCCGACCTGGCTGATGCGCGGATCGTTCTGGACCTTCTGAGAAATTTTGAACTCTCTAGCCAGCTCGGGCCGGCCGAGAATTTCAAATATCTCCTCCGGCGTCTTGCCTTTGAACTTAGGGCTGGTACTGAACTTATGCGACATCGACCGGAACTTGAACATATGAAGCTCTTTGCCTGTACGGCTGAGGCGGCGATGACGGTAGAAAACCGGACCCGGATCGCGGAGTTTGATAGCGAGGGCGATGCCAGCGAACACGGGAGAGAGCAAGATGAGGCCGATAATCGAGCCGAAGACGTCGAAGGCGCGCTTTAGGATGCGTCCCCAGCCATCGAGGGGCGTCAGCTTGATTTCCACCATGGGAATGCCAGCCATGTTGCCCATTTGAGAATTGACCGCGTACAGGCCGAACTGGTTGGGCACGAAGCGGTAGGCCAGATGGTTGTTGGTGGCATAGGTCACTAGGTTCAGGATAGCCTCCTGCCCCAGCGCCGAATCAGCCTGGATGATTTCGTCAAAGCCGTGCCGCCCTATCGTTTCGATGGCGTCTTCGAAGGTCTTGAAGACGGGGATCCCCTTCATACGCCGCTTGGCGCCCGAGGCGGTATCGATGCATCCGGCGATACGGTAGCCCGTGGCCGGCACTAGGCTGTCTGCGATACGCTGGGCAATTTCCCCGCTGCCGATGATCAGGGCGCGATGCACGCCGACATTCTTGCGAAACAGCGCGCGTTGGATTCCACGAACGACACTCCGAACCAGCAAAACGGCGACTAAACCGAATCCGTAGGCGTAAATCGGCACGGCTTTAGACGGAAAAATCGAATTCCGTTGTAAAAAATCCAACAGTATAGTGAACATAACGCCGCCTGATACTGCCATGAATATCTTGCCCATCTCATCGAACCGACGGCGCTGGTTGGACTGGTTGTAGAGTCCGGCCAGGGCGAAAATTAGGATCCAGATAGGCAGCAGGACGAGCGCCAGTTCAAGGAACGTCAGGGCGGCGACAGGGTGCGCCACCGGACGGCCGTCGATCTTAACGCGAACAATATAGGCCGCCACGAAAGCGGCGACCAGTGCCAGGTAGTCGAGCGGGACGAGGATTAAGCTGAAGATGAGTTCGCTACGTTTGCGCATAAATGTGTGTTTATTGCTCCCATATTAGCATGGTAAGCGGAATAAGAACTTGTCAGACCAGGAGTAAGCCGGATTCTGTCTGGCCGGCACGAGGCCGGCACGGGACGATCATCTGTCTGGGACGGCTGTTGCCAGCCGCCTCGTGCGGCGCGTACGCTCAATCGGGCGAGCAGCCCACCTTGCGGCGTGATTGAGCAGCCTTGCAGCGAACGGGGTTTACCTCCCGCACCGGTCACCCGGATTGGCTGTGCGCTTTTACCGCACTCGTTTCACCCTTACCCTTGCGGGCGGTTTCGTTTCTGTGGCACTTTCCCTACAGTCACCTGCGGTTGCCGTTAGCAACCGTCCTGCTCTACGCTGTCCGGACTTTCCTCACTCGTCTTGCAACGAGCGCGATCGTCTTCTGATCTGACTAGAGTATTATGCCTTTTTGAGGCGGTTTTTTCAATTATCATAGTTGCGACGCGCCGACTTGGGCTTACCTGCGGGGTATTTTCTCCTCTTGCCGGCGAACGTGGGGTCATTCTTTACTGGGTGTCCAGCACCTTTACCGACACCGGCTGGCGAGGAAAAAGTACCCCTTCGGTAATGCGCCACACCCCGGAATTGTTTAGCGCTTGGGCGGCAAAGGGATAAATATGCTGGTCCGCGCCTTGTAGGCCTCCCAGTCCGGGCGGCCGGCGTACGACTTTTCGAGTAACGGCACGCCCGATACTCTAGTTACAAGCACGGTAATGAGTATCGGCCCGACAATGCCGGCCCAACCGTAAGGAACGGACAGAGCAATCAGGTATATGCCCCACCATTGAGCTGACTCGCCGAAATAATTTGGGTGACGCGTGTATTTCCATAAGCCGCTCGTCATGAGCTTGCCCTTATTGACCGGGTTCTTGAGGAACGCGGCCAGCTGACGGTCGCCTATTGATTCGAAGTAGAATCCAACTACCCAAACGGCTAGTCCAGTAATATCCAACCAGTTCAGGCCGGGCCCTGATACGGTGTTAATGATGATGACCGGCAGTACGCCTATAGTAATAAGCACCGCTTGCAGTATAAACACCCTTATGAAGGCGTTAGAGTCAGCTTGGCTCCCCCATCGCTGGCGCATTTGAGCGTAACGCCAATCTTCTGTGTGATGGCTGCGGAAGCGACGGAAGATGTGCCGAGCCAGCCTTATGCCCCATAGGCTGACAAGCAGGGTTACAAGTACCGTACGCAGCTCACGAGTACCAAGCAGCCAGCTGATCAGCGCCGCAAGAACAAAGCCAACTCCCCAAGCTGAATCTATCAGGTCGTAACGCTTCTTGGACCGGGCCGCAACAAACACTGCCGTCACAAATCCCACCGACGCCGCCAGGCAGACGCCGGCAGTCAGAGCAATCTCATTAAACACCGTCTATATCCCTCTCAGAATCAGATAAGTTATGGTACTGACCGAGCCGGACAGTACTATGCCCCATGCAATATCGACGACGACGATAAAGCCGGGCCAGTTCTTTAGCACCGACCAGTTAGTAAGGTCAAAAGTCGCGTAAGTGAAGAAGCCATACAACGCACCGTTAATAACAGCTGTTGCGAGACTGCCCATATCGAGCGCAGGCAAAATAGCAAAGTAAATGATTCCGATGATGTATGAAACGTAAAACAGCACGGCAGGCAACGGCCGGGCCTTGTCGCGAAGCAGGGGCCCTATCTGACTACGGTAAAGCTTGGACGCGATAAAACTCAGCCAAACTAAGTCGATAGCCGCGAATATCGCAGTTGATACTCCAAATATTTCTAGTAGTCGCAATGTGTTCATAAAATGAAAATTCCTTTGGTCGGGGTGACAGGACTTGAACCTGCGACCTCACGGCCCCCAGCCGTACGCGCTACCAACTGCGCCACACCCCGATATTAAGACACACTCCGCAATACGGTTCCGGCAAGCCAACTTTCCCCTGCTAAAAGCAGGTGGGTGTCCTCAGTTACTCGGTCCACGGACCAGAACAATCTTGGATTCCCGTTGGTAATCGTACAGAGAAAAATGATAAGCCTTTTCCAGTACCGCAGAGCTGGGTCTATTATATCCCAAGCGTGCTGGCAGGCAACAGCAGCGAGGTTATTCCAGTGATTAGTCCGCCCAACATGGCGCCCAGCGGCGTGTAGCTCATCAGCAGCACGAAGCCAAAGATGACGACGAGCCCGGCCTGCTCAATCCGGTCCATTACTTCCCTAGCGGAGTCCGGGACAATCGCGTAGAGCACCCGCGACCCATCCAGTGGCGGCAGCGGAATCGAGTTGAAAACAAACAAGCCGACGTTGACTATGACCATGGATCCGAGGATGACGTAGGCCAGCGCCGAGGCCGGCATCAAGCGCAGCCACAGGCCGCAAACGACGGCAATGAGCAGGTTGGTCAGCGGACCGGCAGCGGCGACCGCCGCGGCCCCCCATTTACCACCGCGGAGCGCCCAGGGGTTGAATGGTACGGGCCGGGCGGCGGCGAACACCGGCAAACCGGCCAAGAGCAGGAATAACGGCAATAGCAGCGTTGTTACGGGGTCGATATGGGCCAGCGGATTGAGCGTGATGCGCCCTTGGGCATGCGCAGTGTCGTCTCCCAGACGGTACCCAACGTAGGCGTGCATGAATTCATGCAGCACCAGGCCGATGACCAAGGCCAGAAAAATCGCGCTGATTGAGAGGGGGTCTAGACTCATTATCTTATTGTAACGTATCATGCCGCAAATGCGGTGTTTATTTGTTGACCCGTGAGCTCATATCTGATATTATCGGACAGTTACATAACTGGACGCATTATCATGGCCTACGCCTGCGACATCTGCAATAAGGGTAAGCAATACGGACACAACGTGCCGTTCTCGCTCAAGAAGAC
>JBBRTI010000037.1:0-5491 GCA_038244585.1 Candidatus Saccharimonadia bacterium
CCTTCGGCTACGCCGCCTATCTGCTACCGGTTATCTGCGGCCTGCTGGCCTACATGCTGTTCCGCACGGACGCCTACAATGTCCGTGCCCACAATTACGTTGGCTTCGCCGGTTTCATCGTCAGCCTCTCGGCCCTGTTCCATGTTGGGACGGAGCGTACGGTTGCAGAGGAGACGGCACGCTCCGGGCTTGGTGGCGGGCTCTTGGGCTACCTGTCGTCGAACGTGCTATTGAATATTCTTAACGTCGCGGCCTCGACTGTCGTACTGTTAGCGCTGGTACTTATTTTTATGATTGTCGCGACGGGCGCGGATTTTGGCCTGATGTTCGGCTGGATTCCCCGATTGTTCCATCGCGAGCCGGGCAGCGGCAAGCCAACGGCGGCTGAGGCCATTGCCGAAAATATTACCGTGAACGATAATTCCGGAGCCGCCCCGGCCTTGCCGATTCGCGGTACCATCGGTGGCGACCTGCCGCGCAAGGCTCCGTTTAAAGAGGATTCACAAGAAGCCCTCACGGCCGGCACGGACGACTCTTGGAAGGCCCCTGAATTAGCACTGCTGAGCCAGATTGCTTCCAAGGCGGACGCTGGCGACATCAAAGCCAACGCCACTATTATCCAACAGACTATGGAGAGCTTCAACATCGGCGTGACCATGGGCGACGTCAACGTGGGTCCGACGGTTACTCAATATACCTTCACTCCGGAGGCTGGTGTAAAACTGAACAAAATTACTACTCTCGATACCAACCTGGCATTGAGCCTGGCTGCCCACCCTATCCGGATTGAGGCTCCTATTCCGGGCAAGAGCGCCGTGGGCGTCGAGATTCCCAACAAGACTATTGCCGTGGTGCGGCTACGCAACCTGTTGGAAACACCCGAATGGGAGTCTCATAAGACGCCGCTGACTTTTGTCATCGGCCGCGACGTTTCGGGAACGCCGATGTTTACCGACCTTGCCCGTATGCCGCACATGCTTATTGCCGGGGCCACGGGTTCCGGTAAATCCGCCATGATCAATACTTTTCTCACAAGCCTGCTGTATCGCAACAGCCCTAACGAGCTCAAGCTGATTCTGGTCGATCCGAAACGTGTTGAGCTGGGCCTGTATAACGGCATTCCGCACCTGCTGACGCCGGTAATTAACGAGCCTGAAAAGACCATCAGCGCCCTCAAATGGGCCGTGGCCGAAATGGAGCGCCGCTACAAGTTGTTGGCCGAAGCCGGCAACCGTAATATCATCGAGTACAATAAGTCTCATAAGGACGAGGCCATGCCATACATCGTCATAGTCATCGACGAGATGGCCGACCTCATGGTGATGGCGGCGGCCGATGTGGAATCGCTCATTGTACGGCTGGCGCAGATGGCTCGGGCCATCGGTATTCACCTAGTACTGGCGACCCAGCGTCCATCGGTTGATGTTATTACCGGCATCATCAAAGCCAACATACCGGCGCGCCTGGCTTTCAGCGTGCCGAGCCAGGTCGACTCCCGCACCATTCTTGACCAGATGGGCGCCGAGAAGCTCCTGGGTAAGGGCGACATGTTGTTTGCCTCGCCCGACATGATGAAGCCACGTCGTATTCAGGGCGCCTTTCTCGAGGATAAAGAAGTCAAAGCCGTTACCGACTACTTGCGCGCGCAACGCCCACCCACCTATAACGACGAAGTCTTGAGCCAAAAGGTCACCCTGGGCCGGGGCGGTGACGGCGGCGGCGCGACCGGCGACATCGACGACGAACTGTTCGATGATGCCGGCGAGGCTGTTATTCGTGCCGGCAAGGCCTCGACCAGCATGCTCCAACGCCGCCTGCGCGTCGGCTACGCCCGGGCAGCCCGTCTGATCGACTTGCTCGAAGAGCAGGGCGTGGTCGGCCCCGCCGACGGCGCCAGGCCCCGCGACGTCCTTGTCTCATCGCTAGATCAGATCCGCGGCGCCCGAGCGGCCGCATCAAGCGATATCGAAGCCGTGGAAATGCGCCCCGCCGAAGACTTCGACGAGTAAACTGAGCCCATACCTTAGCCACAACCGGCATTTCAAAGTAAACTAGGGGCATGTCCCCGAATTTACCAATCTCACCTACCCAACCGATCGGTGCGCAACTGCAAGCGCGTCGCAAGCAGCTGCGTCTGAGTCTGGCGCAAATTGAGATGGCAACAAAAATCCGGGGCAAATTTCTGTCGGCTCTAGAAAGCGGGGAATACAAAAGCCTGCCTAACGACATCTACACTCGAGGGTTCGTTCAGCATTATGCCAATCATCTAGGCATGGACGGACAGCTGGTGGCCGCCGCCTATCAGGCTGAGCGAGGTGCTGCCGACGAGGCCCATACCGGACGCCCACAGCTGGCGAGATCGAGGCACATCGTCTTCACTGGTCCGTTGCTGGCAGCTTTTACCGGCCTCCTGGCTATTGCGGCCGTCGTAACATACCTGGTTTGGCAGTTCACTGCGCTGGCCGCCGCGCCCCGGCTCACAGTGACCAGTCCCGATAATGACATCTCGCTGACGGGCAGTGTCGCCGATATCGCTGGCACTACGACGCCCGGGTCGGACGTCACCGTTAATGACTCGCCGGTCCTCACCGACACGAACGGCGGCTTCCGAGAAAAGGTCGCCCTGCAAGATGGTGTGAATGTAATTCGGGTTACTGCCAGGAGTAAACTCGGCAAGTCCACGACCCTGACGCGTAATATCCTGGCTAAGCTGCCTGCGGCCGGGCAGACAGCTACCGCAGTCCCCGCGGCACCCATCGACGGGGTAGCCATCCAGATTTCCATCAAACAGACGACCTCGCTTGTGGTGTCAGGCGACGGTAAGGAATTGTTCCACGGAACCGTACTGGGTGGGAAAAGCCTACTGTTCGGCGGCATCGGCACCTCCAGCATCAAGCTGACAACCGGCAACGCCGGGGCTACCAGCGTCGTCGTCACCAACACTCTCACGGCAGCCAAGCAGCTGGGCCGGCTGGGTGCCGATGGTGAGATTAGGCGGGATCAGGAATTCGCCAAGGATACTGTCTTTCCCTAATTGACAACAATGTTTGACAATGTTATAAAACTTAAGCCCCTTATCCTTTTGTTCTTCTCGTGGAAGCAGATGACCATGCCTTTAAAATCGCTATTGGTTCGCGCCTGGAATGCCTATGACTCCAGAGCACCGAAGGTTGAACTGCGTGCTGATCGTCTGGAGCGGATATCCGAGCATTTCAAAGCCGGAAGCCTGCTCCTCTCGCAAAGTGGTGATGAGCTCGACAAAAAAGTCATATTGAGCGGTTTCCCCACTCGTACTGAGAGAGACCGTATGGCTGGAGTCATCGATCTTTGCTCCACAGGCTTGGCGTTCAGCGACAGGCGTTTGTACTACGCTTACCTGTCAACGATTGTTGAGACGAATGCGGGGCAGGCAATCCATCTGGACCTGGGCCGCATCGGCTATATCAACATCGTTCTTTCCCCCGACGTCTGGCAATACATCCAAACAGGCGTCCATTAGGCCTCGAGCCCCAACCGTCAGGTTGGGGCTTCCTTATGCCGTCGTGCTAGAATAGGCAGGATAAAGGGAGCCTACCATGGCAAAGGATTTCAGTTTTGATATCGTCAGCGATTACGATGTCGCGGAAATGGCCAACGCCGTCGACCAGGCCAAACGTGAGCTAGGAACCCGTTATGACTTCAAGGGTACCGCTGCCTCGCTTGAGTTTGGCGACGACAAGACCAGCATTAATATCGAAGGCGACTCCAAAAACCAGCTGGACGCCCTATTGGACATGTTACAAAGCAAGCTCGTGAAGCGTGGCGTGCCGCTACAGGTTCTTAATACTTCCACCGAACCAGTGCAGGGCGGGAAGGAAATGCGCTGGAACATCCCGTTCATCAAAGGCCTCGACCAAGACAAGGCCAAGACCATCACCAAGCTAATTCGGGAAGAGTTCCCCAAGGTAAAGACCCAGATCCAGGGTGACAGCGTACGCGCCAGCGCCGCCAGCAAGGACGATCTGCAAGGAGTCATGTCACTATTGCGCGCCAAATCCTTGGACTTTCCGATCGATTTTCAGAATTACCGATGATTACTCTCGAAGAAGCGCGTGCGAGTCAGCTGTCTATCCAGCAGCAAGGCGCTCGCTTGCTCGAAGCTTTCAGGGTTGAGGATATACTCAACAAAGTAGGAGTTTTTGGTCTTCAAGGAAGTTTCTCGTATGACTTAATGATCAAGCCGGATATTGATGCGCGCGTTTACTGCGATGAGCCCAAAGCTCTCCGCCACCGCTCCAAACCATTATGGTGCTCCCGAACGTAATAAAGACAACCGTTGTCAATTATATCAATTATCCTCCGCAGCTAGGGCAGCCAAAGGGTATATATCTCGGTATTAAGTACGATTTTGAAGGCAGCTTATGGAACTTTGATATTTGGGTGATGAGTCCAGAAAACGAGTTGGGTGCTGAATTTTATCCTCTAGAACGCATCAGTCCTAACCTCAAAGATACTATATTGCTTCTAAAATATCGTTTGAAGGAAATGAGTCTTTATCCGGGATCAACTAAAATTCCAGGCTCTTTTTCATCGGCCGATCTTTATCGGGCTGTCATGCGCGATGGCATTAGGGATATGGAGGAGCTTATAAAGTGGAGGCAGCGTTTTATATCGATTAATGAGTCTTGATCTATTAGGCGATTGTGTTAACGGATGACGAGAGGGAGGTCGCACCTCTTGCGGAGCGACATAGACTGACGATACACTCCGTCTATGTTGTATAAAAAGTTAAACCTCACCCTTCCTGAAGACTTGGTGCATCAAGTCGATATTCAGGCTGAACGTGACTACTCATCGCGGAGCGAATTTATCCGCAAGGCACTCGTAAATCAGCTTCGCAGTGAAGAGCTTTTAACGAGCGTACTCAATCGCGCTAACGCCGCCGCCAGACAAATCAGAGACACTTCTGAGCAGCAAATTTACGATATGATCACCGATGCAGACGCAAAAACTTGTAATTGATTCAAGTATTTGGATAGCTTCGCTCGTCTTTAGAGGAGAATCCCGCCGGTTATTGGCGCGGACCCTCCAAGAGGGACAAACCATCGTTGCGAGTGAAGCCATCTTCAGTCAGGTGCGGCGCCAGCTGAAGGCAATATTACCTGAACTCATCCCTGATTTCGAGGTTGTGGTCATCGCGATGCAGTGGCGGCTCCAAATGGTCGAGCTTGGCACTATTATAATCGCGGCTGACGTGAGCGATCACCGTAGAAGTACCTTGGAAAGCGCCATCGCCGGTAACGCCACGATAATTGTGACAGGCGACCGGGAGCTGTTAAGCTTGGGAGCGTATCAGGGCGTCTTGATTATCCCACCCCACGCATTTTAGATCTGGAAAGATCGGCATGTACAAACCAACTAAAGACAATCTGCTGAGAGAGGCGCGTTCGCACCTGGACGGCGTCCGGTCGGCCATCCGCCGGGATGTCGAGCGGCTCGACCGCACCCTGGA
>JBBRTI010000038.1:0-5448 GCA_038244585.1 Candidatus Saccharimonadia bacterium
CGGCCGTAGCCTGAATACAATTTGTGCTCAATTGTCGGCTCGGGGGACTCAATGACGACGGTTATCGGCAGGTTGAAAGCTGTCGCAAAGTCATGGTCGCGCTGGTCATGCGCCGGCACCGCCATAATGGCGCCCGTGCCGTAGCCACCTAAAACGTAATCGGCCACCCAGACCGGCAACAGTTCACCGTTTAACGGATGGACTGCCTTGATACCGGTATCGACGCCGGTCTTTATCTTGTCTTCCTGCCGGCTCAGCTCACTCTCGTTCAGGGAATTAGCGATGTAGGCTGCGGTCTCGGCGGAAGCCTTCCAGCCGACCTTGAGCCACGAATCTGCCAGCTCCGGGCTCACCACAATGAATGTCGCGCCAAACAGCGTGTCGGGGCGCGTGGTGTAGACATTCACAGCATGTTTGCCGTCATCTTGGCCGGTAATTCCCTTCAGGGCGAAGGTAATTTCCGCGCCTTGGCTGCGGCCGATCCAGTTGATTTGCTGGCTAGAAATGCGGTCCAGGTAGTCGACGGTACCAAGGTCGTCGATGAGGCGGTCGGCGTAGGCAGTAATCTTGAGCATCCACTGCTTCATCAGTTTCTTCTCGACCGGCGTGCCGCAGCGCTCATGGACGCCGTTGACTACTTCTTCGTTGGCCAGGCCTGTCTTCTCAAACGGGCACCAGTTGATCGGCATCTCAGCCTGGTATGCCAGCCCCGCCGCATGGAGCTGCAGGAATATCCACTGCGTCCAGCGGTAGTATTCCGGGTCGGTCGTAACAATGACACGGTCCCAGTCAAAACTGAGCCCCAGGGCTTTGAGCTGACGGGTGTAATTGGCGACGTTCTTGGTAGTAGCATCCTGGGGCGCCACTTTATGTTTGATGGCATAGTTTTCCGTCGGCAAGCCGAAAGCGTCAAACCCCATCGGATACAGGACGTTGAAGCCCTGCATGCGCTTGTGCCGCGCCATGATATCCAGCGCCGTATAACTGCGGACATGACCTACGTGCAGGCCCTCTCCAGACGGATAAGGAAACTCCACGAGCAAGTAATACTTGTCGCGGGGATCATCATCGGTGGCGCGGTAAAGTTTAGTCTGGTCCCAGACCTGCTGCCATTTGCTCTCGATAGTTTTGGGTTCGTAGCGTTTCATAAGACCTAATTATAGGCATTGTGAGCGATAAATGCGAGCGGTCAGGCTAACGCGGCGGCAGTATCACGCTGCCGGCACCCAGCGGACTAAGAACGCGGTGTATTTGGTCGATGGTGTAGATCCGGCTGGCGGCGCCGTTGCGCTCGTCGGGATCAATTACCTCATATTGGTCGTTGCTGAGCGAAGCCAGGATAACCGCGTGGACCGACTCATTGACGCCGAAACCGGGCGCCATGGTGGCGATAACGGGTGTTCCGGCTGCGACCACCACATCCAACGGCCAATCGACGACGTACTTCTGGTACCAGGCAATTTCCTGCTGGGTGCCCAAATAGCCGGCCTCAACCATCCGCTCCACATTATCTTCACCTTGGCCGATGGCGCTACGGAGCTTCCAAGACACTATGTTCATCTTGTAGCGGCGTCGGAGTTCGGCACTCATGCGCGGACGGATCCAGCCGGTTCCGGGCGTGTAGCTGTCCCCGCCCTCCAGGCTGGTGATAAAAGTTTCAATCGATACGTCTTGGAGGTAACCATAGGCGCGTCCGAGCATATAAAAACAGGTCGGCAGGCAGGCCGACTCGGCTCGGGTCCGGCCAATTGTAGGCTCAAGGCTCTGTTGAAAGAGTGGATTTACGGTCATATGAACCTATTATACCTCAAACTGTTTGGCTTTCTTGGCGAGCCAGCTAGGTGATTGGCGAACTAGACTGGTGGCTTCATCCGGGTTTGCCAACAGAAGTTTGACGGCTTCTTCGGCAAAGACGCCGTTCTGGGAGCCTTTTGCCAGTACGACATCGCCCGGCTGCAGCAGTCCCCTGACAAGTTCGCCGGCAGCGTACGGCGAGGCCGCGGCTTGCCATTGTCCAGCCGCCAGCCCGGCTTTGACGGCAGCCGGACCCAAGTGCTTGTTGGCCAGCTCGCCGATGGTCACCAGCGTATCGACCCCCGCACAGGCCCGACCGGCTTGCTCGTGGTAGCGCGGCGACTCCGTTCCTAGTTCGTTCATGGAGCCCATGATGGCGATTTTTCGCCCAGCAGTCGTGGCATTCGTTAGCGCCGCCATGGCAGCGGCCACGGCTTCCGGGCTGGAGTTGTAGGTGTCATCGATGATAGTAGAGCCATTTACGCCGGCCAGCACTCGCATACGTCCGGCCACCGGCACAATGTGCGCCAGGCTGTGTTCAAGCTCAGCAAGCGGGACGCCCATAACGTCGCCCATGGCATAGGCCGCCGCCACCGTTTTTATCGCCGGGCCGCCGTAGACGCTCACGTTCAGGCCTACTACCGTGGCGTGGCCGTTCTTCAGCAGGGCACAATCGGTGCCGCCTACAAGGTCCGCATCCTTGACATGCACGCTGTAATCCGCCGCTGCGCTGACTCCGTAGGTAAGGGCTCGCGGGTGGTTATTCAGATATTTCGTCCGGTACTCGGCTTTGACGTCGTCGCGGTTGACGATTATGACCTTGCAGCCGGCCGCAATCGCCAATTCTTCAGCGGCAACCGCATCCAAACTAGTGAAATGCTCCATATGCTCCGGGGCTACGGCGGTCAGCACGCCGACATCGGGCTCAAGATAAGTCATAAAATGGGCGATTTCGCCCGGGTGGTCGGTGCCCAGTTCCAGAACAAGCACGTCGTACGGATAATTGCCCCGAATCAGCTGTTCGGCACGGGCAAACCGGGCCAACCACGGCAGGGGATTGAGCAGACTTTCCGGCACTGTCTGACCGAAGACCATCAGCGGCAGGCCGATTTCGGAGTTGTAATTCCCCTCCTGCACCATGACGCGCCAGTGCCCGCCCAGAGCGCGGGCAACCGCCATTTTGGTCGACGTCTTACCGACGCTGCCCGCCACGGCCACCACCTTAAGGTTGTGCGATTTAATCAGGCGGCGGACCTGCTGTTCGAGCAGCCTGGCTACGGCGCGGCGGAATACATTCTTCATAAGCGTTATCATACCACCCGTCAGGAGTTAACGATTCCGTCCAAGCTGGCCGCCAGCTGGAAATCAAGATCAGTCAGCCCGCCGGCATCATGAGTCGTGAGCGTCACCCTGACCTTGTTGTAGGTATTAATCCAGGTGGGGTGATGATTAAGCTTTTCCACGATAATCGCCGCCGAGGATATAAAGCCAAACGCCTGCATAAAATCGTTGAACACAAATTCCCGCGAAATCTCATCCCCCGTCCGCTGCCATTCAGGCAGGTCACGCAACCGGTCAGCAATTTCGGACTCGCTTAGTTTCATGTTTCAATAATAGCATCACTGCTCAGTAGCTAAGATAAAAACAAAGAAACACCCGGCGTTGGGTTCCGGGTGTTTCTTTGGTGGAGCATAACGGGATCAAACCGTTGACCTCTTGTATGGCTCATGTAATCGCATCATTAGTTGCCGAAGGCACCACCGTCGGTGCCCGTATTCCAGTTTCGGTAAGTTTCACGGGGCGATTATCACATTCAAGAGTACGTCACAACTACCGTTATATTGCATAATAGTCTTGACAGCATTAGCATTTTGTATTATAGCGTTGTAGTCAAATCCGGAGGCGAGTGATTTCATTGCTCCCGCAAGGTTTGCACCTTAACACATCAAACTGCAATATCTATTTTTTTATGGACTTTTGCCGGGATGCACCTAGTATCCGGAACCTGATTCCGGCTGCTGCGTGTATCTCGGCAATCCCGCCGCGCTGCATCTGCACCCAACAGGGGAGAGACATGAACACAGCAACTGTTAGACGGCCAGGGCGCAAGTCCATTCTGGCCACCATCACACTGATTGTGATCTCTTTTTTCACCGTCTTTGCGCAACCGGCGTCGGTGGCATCGGCCGCGAGTCTCAGCAAGGGTCCTGGCTACATGTCAGGGGTCTACTGGGTCGGCGGCTACGTTTATGGTTCTTACACGCTTTTTTGTGAGGACCCCCTCAAGCCACCGGCCACACCCAAGAGCCCGATCATCACGTCCAGCGTACCTGGCGCAACCACCGCTTCGGTGGCCAAGCTGAACTACGTCATGACCATGTACGGGACCAAGACCAACCCAGGTCAGGTCTACCGGTACAACAACGCTTACGGCGCAGCCGTAAAGCTAGCTACATGGACCTACACCGGCAACAAGCCGCTCGCTGACAAGATCAAGATCAAGATGTCTGCCTCCGTGCAGAGCTTGCTCAAGACGATGCTCGCGAACGCAGAGGCTTACTACGGCCCCTACAAGATCGTCTCCAGCCTCACCGCGCCGACCCTGGGCAAACCGGGTGTCGACACGCTTAAGCTGGTCTCAATCCCGACCGGCCGTGCGCTTCCTGGCCAGGTCCTCAACCTGGTGGCGGCCAACGCCAAGCTGGCTGCAATAGCGGTGAGCACGGGCGCGACCGGTGTCGTCAAGGTGTCTTTCACCAAGACAGCGTGGGCAGACGTCAGGATAACGGCCACGAGCAAGGACCTCTTGCCCTCTGCTAGCATCCGACTGTGGAACCCGCCCAGCTCCACCTACCAGCGCTTTTTGAGTGCTGCACCAGGTGTGAAGGTTTCGGGTTTCGCGACCTACCATGCCTCCCCCACCACAACGGGGTTGGCATATGCTTGCGATTCAAACTGCAAGGGCATCGCTCCAATCTCGTTCACCACTGCCGTCACAAACACATACGGCGGCACTGCGCGCTTCGTCATGATTGACAACGGCGTCGCCCGTGCCGACTACCTGCAACTGGCACCTGGTGCCAGCGGCAACAAGGTTTGGATGATGGCGGACAAGCACTCAGCTCAGATTGAGCTGCAGGTCCTCGTCAACGGCATTTGGGTAAAAACCCTGCTGGCCAACCGCATCGTGGTTGACTGCCCGCCGTGGCCTAGCCTCGCTTTTGACGGTGGTTACGACTGCGACAAGGGCGTCCTGAACCTCAAGGTTCCGGCTGGCACTCACGCGCAGCGCATCATCGTCAACGGCGTTGTCACCCAAATGGCCGCCGGCCAGACGGTCCCCGCTTCTACGACTTTCTCCTGCAAGCAGGCCAACTCGTACAGCGTTCTGACCTCTGTCCAGCGGACCAACGGCACCTGGAACACCAGTCCCGCCGCCACCTTCGCCTTCCCGGCTGTTACCAGCTGAGAAGCGACCAACCATAATTAAATAGCAGTAAGGCGGTGCGTAGGCGCTGTGACGGGTGAGAGTTCATACCGAACTCTCTGCATTCCCTCCAGCGCCTGCGCTCCCCTCACACCCTTACGGGTCATTGCAGTTTGATGTGTTTTTTCTTTTACTTGTTACGGCGTTTTAAACGATTTTGAACCCCG
>JBBRTI010000039.1:0-5081 GCA_038244585.1 Candidatus Saccharimonadia bacterium
AATCATCGACAAGATATAGATGTCGTCTTGTTTCTGACGGGCCAACGCCGCCCTCGCCGCCAGTGCGTCTGCCGGTCGGCCGCTGGTCATCGCTTCCACCAGCTCAAAGATGCTGGCTTCCGGGCTGGCCATCACCAGCTCTCGGACCGACTCAACCGTCACCTCAGGTTCAAAATTCACCAATTTGGCTATCTCCTCACTGAGGCGCCACTGGTCTTCGCCGGCCAATTTCAGCAGTTCCGTGACAGCCCCGCGCCCGGCGGTGCCACCGGCCGCCTCAATCTGGCGCTTGATCCACGCCGTCAGCTGGGCCGAGGTCTGCGGCTCGAATTTAACTACCTTGTCGGCCCCACCCAAAACCTTGAAGGCCGAGGTCCGCTGGTCGATGGCCGGCTCGGCAAACACCGCGACGGTTGTCGGTGGCACCAGCTCCAGAGGATTGCCCAGCTTCTCGAACACGGCCTTGTTACCGCCCAGACCGTCCACGATAACCAACCGACTGGTCGAGAGGAACGGCGTCGCCTGCAGGGCGGCCTTGATGTCGGCCGGCTTGGCCGTGGCGCCGTCGAGGCGTTCCAGCCCCAAATCTGAGCCGGTCTTCTTGATGAAGGCCGCGACCATTTCGTCGATCTGGCGGCGCAGCAGGTAGGTATTAGGTCCGTAGAAAAAGAAGGTCATACCGCAATTGTAGCAGTCACGCTCGGCGTAGGCTGACATTTGGGGCAGATATGGGTACCGCGCCCGGCAACTTTGAGCTTTTGGATGACCGTGCCCGGGTGCACCGGACACGTCATGCCGTCGCGGCGGAAGACGCGGGCATGGTCCAGGTAATCCCCCTTGCCGCCGAGCGCGTTAACGTAATTGGAGAAGCTGGTGCCCCCATGCTCGATGCCGGCAGTGATAATATCCCGTATGGCCAGATGAAGCCGTTTGACCTCGGCGGGCGTCAGCGAACCGCATAACCGCTGCGGATGCAGCCGCGCCAGATGCAGGCTTTCGTCCGCATAGATGTTGCCTATGCCCGCTACGGTCGACTGGTCAAGAATAACTGGTTTAATCGGCGCCCTCCTATGGCGGTCCAGCTGCGTCTGCAGCGCCGACGCCGTAAACTCGGCCGACAGGACTTCGGGCCCGAGCCGGGCCACTAGCGAATCAAGCTCAATCTCATCGGTCTGGACCAGTTTGATCCAGCCGAACTTGCGGAAATCATTGAAATAGAGCTTATCGCCGCTCTCAAAATCGAATACCACCTTGGTACTTGAGTCCGGCAGGGTATCCCGCATGCTTTTGGTCGGATGACCGCCGGCAAAGCGTTCGCCATCGGCCTTCACGAGTACCAACTGCCCGGTCATTTTGAGGTGGACCAGGAGCGAATAGCCATTATCCAGCTCAATAATGAGCACCTTGGCACGGCGCCCTAAATGAGCGATTTTGGCTCCCGTAACAATCTGGGTAATCAAGTCCAGTGGCACCGGGAAACTTTTTTCCCACAGCACCTCGACGGCGCCCAACGTCTGGCCGACGATTCCTAGTTCCAGTCCCCGTCTGATTGTCTCTACTTCGGGTCCTTCCGGCACGCCGTTCCCCTTGTTATTGAACTATTATACCTGACTCAAGTGCTTGCTTTTTGTGCTGTTTTGTGCTTAAATATGTGAGAACCTTTTTCGTTCGTTCTTTCAATCCCTCTATGTCTGGAGCAACCATGTCCAACACAGCTGATTCGGCCCGTGTTTCAGGACTCGAAGCCGCACGCAAGCTCGTAGCCGACTGCAGTCTTGCAAACTTCCTGGCATCCGCTTGCCTAGTCTTCTTTGTCTATGCGTTCTACGACGTATGGGTACAAAATTTCGGCACTGCCGCCTTACAGGGTTGCATCGCTATCCTGTGTGGCTTCGCAAGCCTCTATTTTCTACTCCGAGCCGTAGTGAGCCTACCCCTCCAGCAAGCCAATGCAGAAATTGAGGAAGCTGACGCCACCCAACCTGCGGGCACTCCGTCCGAAGCTTGAACTAACACACCCCACGGGGCCCCTGGACACTGTCCATGGGGACCCTCGTCATGTCCACGGGCATTGCGCATATGCTGTATGATGGCATCAACAAGAGGGCAAACATGAAAGCAACTTGGAATGGGGCGGTCATCGCCGAATCGGACGCAACAGTAACCATCGAAGGCGACGAATACTTTCCACCGGAATCCGTCGGCCGCGAGTATTTAGTGCCTTCAGACAAGTCCACCACCGACCCGTGGAAGGGTGAATGCACTTATTACACCCTAATGGTCGAGGGCGAAGAAAACCAGGACGCCGCCTGGATCTATGAGCAACCGCTGCCGGATGCGGCTGCACTGGCCGGTGCAGATTTCACGGACTATGTTGCCTTCGGGCGCGGTGTAAAGGTTACTTACTAGCATGCCGCGATTATCAACTCACCGTGGCGGCCAAATTCCTATGAGGCGCTTAGTTGTAGTCGCCAGCGCCGGCCTGGTGGCCTTTCTGTCGCTGATGCAGGGCGTGCTGACATTGGGCGGCTACTCGGCCTGTCCCAGCATTGCGCCTGTTCCGGACCCTGCAATGGCCCTTATTGAATTCAGCATCGCGGCTGTGGCCTACGGTGTTTTCCTGCTTGGTGCCCTGCGTTTGAGAAAAAACTGGGAAACCGGAAAGACTGTCTATATCGCGACGGTCGGTGCCCTGCTTGTGAGCGGCGGCATTTTGAGCGCTATGTTTATCAGCTCCACGACCTGCGTTCGCTAAACTAGATTTCGCCCCAGTTCACGCCTATCGCCGTATCGACGGCTAGCGTCACGCCCAGGTCGTAGATATTCTCCATGACATCGCGCATCAGCTCGGCTACCGCCTCAGCTTTCTCCTGCGGGGCTTCCACAATAAGCTCGTCGTGGATCTGCAGCAGCAGGTGGCAGTCATCTTCCAGGCGGGCGTCCAGGGCAATCATGGCCAATTTGATGATATCGGCCGCGGTCCCTTGGATAGGAACGTTGACCGCCACCCGTTCCGCTCCCTGCCTGATTTGGAAGTTGGTACTGCGGATTTCCGGACACGGCCGGCGGCGCCCAAAGATGGTGGCGGAGTACAGGTTGTCATAGGCGAACTTCTTCGTATCCTCAATGTACTGCGCCAACTTGGGTCGGACGGCGAAATAGCGTTCGATGAACGCGGCGGCCTGTTTCTGGTCCATCCCAGTGGCCACGCTCAGCCCGTGCGGGCTCATGCCGTAAAGGACGCCGAAATTGATAGTCTTGGAATAAGAACGTTGATCCTTGGTTACCTCGTCAAGCGGGACCTCGAAGAGCTGCGAGGCAGTCTGCTGATGCAGGTCGATGCCATTTTTGAAGGTTTCAATCATGTTCTCATCATGAGCCAGAGCGGCCGCTACGCGTAAATCGATCTGCGAATAGTCGGCCCCGACAAACACGCGTCCGGCCGGAGCCACAAATGCCTGACGGATTTCGCGCCCGATCTCGGTACGAACCGGAATATTCTGGAGATTCGGATTGGTTGAGCTGAGGCGCCCGGTCTGGGCAATGGTCTGGTTGAAACTGGTATGGATGCGTCCGTCGGCCTTAACCAGGGCCGGCAGAGCGTCAACATAGGTGTTTTTGAGCTTGTCGTACTCGCGGAAGCGCATGATGTGCTCGATGATGGGATGCGCGCTCCGCAGCTTTTCCAGCTCTCCGACGGCCGTCGAAAAGCCGGTCTTGCCCTTTTTGAGCCCGACGGTGGACATACCTAGCCGCCCATAAAGAATCTGGCCCAGCTGCGCCGGGCTGTTGAGGTTGAACTCCTCGCCAGCCAGGTCATAAATAGTCGTCTTGAGTTGGCCGATTTGCACCGTCAGCCTGTCCCCGAACTTACGCATAAACTTAACATCCAGCTCGATTCCCTTCAGCTCCATTTTGGAGAGTACAGGGATGAGGGGCCATTCCATTTGGCGGGCCAGGTCATCCAGCTTCTCATCGATGAGCCTTTCCTGGAGCTTAACGGCCAGCCGCCAGGACATATCGGCGTCCTCGGAGGCGTAAATGGCGGCGTCCTTTATCGCCACCTGGTCGAACGTCGTCTGGGTCTTGCCGGTACCAATCATCTCGGTGATCGGAATCATCTCAACGCCGAGCTCACCGTAGGCCAGGTCGTCCATCGACTGCGAGCGGCCGGCCGAATTGATGAGGAAAGCCGCAATCATTGTATCGAAGGCGATATTGGTCACATGCACGCCGTATTTCGCCAGCATCGAAACGTCGTACTTGATGTTGTGGCCGTAGACGCCCTTGGTCGGATCCTCAAGAATCGGCTTCAGCGCCGCCAGTACGTCTTTCAGTTCAAGCTGCCGCCCCTCAGCGTGGCCGACCGGGATATAAACGGCCTTACCGTCACCCCAACAGAATGACAGCCCGACGAGGTCCGCTTCTATAGTATCGACCGAGGTCGTCTCAGTATCGAAGGCAAAAAGCTCCTGCTCACCCAGATCCTTAATAAACTCTCGAAAGCGGACATCAGTCGTTATTGCCTCGTAGCTGACCGATTCCAGATGCTTGCGTGACGGCGGTACTGCCTCATTACGTGGCTGGGACTCACTTTGGCCGAAGAGCGTCAACGGTCCGTCCGGTTCTTCGCCAGGCTTGATATCACCCATTTGCGGCGGCAGTTTGGCTAGCAGGCTGCGGAACTCGAGGCGATGAAACAGCGCGGTGATATGCTCGCGGTCATAATGGCCGACCCGGGCAGCCTTAAGATCCAGCTCAATCGGCACGTCGAGCACGATGACCGACAATGTCCGGCTCAAAAAAGCCATCTCCCGGTTTTCCCGCAGCTTGTCGCCGGTCTTACCGACGATCTTGTCCAGATTGGCATAGATACCGTCCAGCGTACCGAACTCGGAGATAAGCTTACGCGCGCCCACGTCGCCAATACCAGCGACTCCGGGGATGTTATCACTGGGATCGCCGACCAGCGCCTTATAATCGATGAACTGGGCAGGAGTCATACCGTACCGCTCATCCAACTTGGCTAGGTCATAGCGGGTCGGGTCGGAGC
Organism: Candidatus Saccharimonadia bacterium; assembly: GCA_038244585.1. Taxonomy (GTDB): domain Bacteria; phylum Patescibacteriota; class Saccharimonadia; order UBA4664; family UBA4664; genus UBA4664. Next base: position 5,054 of record JBBRTI010000039.1, read on the forward strand.
CGCGCGGGTTGAACATATCAACGACGGT
>JBBRTI010000040.1:0-4882 GCA_038244585.1 Candidatus Saccharimonadia bacterium
CCAACGTCCAACTGGACAACCCGTTTTTGGTCTTCAACATCCGCGACCTCGAAGACGAGCTGCGCCCCGTCGGCATGTACATCGTCCTCAATTACATCTGGAACAAGGTCAAGAGCGACAAACGCAAGCGCATGCTCATCATCGACGAGGCTTGGCAGCTGATGAAGTACGACGACTCCGCCGCCTTCATGTTCTCGCTCGCCAAACGCGCCCGTAAGTACTACTTGGGCCTGACGACCATTTCCCAGGACGTGGAAGACTTCCTCAGCAACAAGATGGGCCGCATCGTGGTTGCCAACTCGTCGCTCCAGCTGCTCTTAAAGCAGGCCCCCAGCGCCATCGACATCGTCGCCGACACCTTCAAGCTCACCAGCGAAGAAAAAAACCGCCTCAGCCAGTTCCCGGTGGGCGAGGGTCTGTTCTTTGCCGGCCTCAACCACGTCGTCATCCGCATTCTGGCCTCCCAGACCGAGTCCGAACTCATCGACACCAACCCCAAGGCCGCCGAAGCGGCGCGCAAGGAACAAGCCGCGGCTAGTGCCAAGGAAGAAGCGGGCGGGGTAGCGTAGAGTGGCAGCTCAGCTCCAAGAAGATTTGCGGGGCGACGAAGACCAGGCCGGCGCCGATCGAATTTCTGACGCCAAGACAAACCAGGCCAAATCTGATGCTGATACGGCTGCCTACACCGGCGGTGACGACCAGGCCGAAAACGGCGCGGCTGGTGCCTCAGGCAGCGCGTCCAAAGGCAAAACGGACGCTTTGGGCTCTGGCTCTAAATTAGGCGGCGGAGCCAGCGGCGTCGGCGGAGCCCTGCTTAATGCGTCCAAAGCCGCCGGCAGTTTCGTCGGCGGCAACAAAAAGAAGATCGGTATCGGCGGCGGCGTGGCCGGCCTGCTGGTATCGGCCGTTCTCGGCTTCATGTCGCTGCTACCGCTCAAAATCGAATCGATGATGAAGAACATCTATGGCGACCACATGGGCAAGGTCGAGCACATGGTGGAACGGCGCGCCACCAAAATATTTATCCGCTACGCCATGAGTAACAGCCTGTCCGCCACCGGGCCCATCGTTGCTACTGGTAATCCGCTGTCCGACCTTTATAGGACATGGCGCACGCAAAGCTTTGAAGCCGACTTGAAGTCTAAGTACGGCTACTCTATTGAACGAAGCCCAGTAAAAGGCAAAGCCATCCGCATAACCTACGCCGGCGGCACGCTTGATGCGGCTAACGAAGCTGAGATGACAAAGCTATTATCCCAAGACTTGAGTCGCAACCAAGCCCGGTCGGCCCTCAAGGAGGCAATCAAGGGCGAGACAAAAGCCTACCAGGTGCTCAAGCGCTGGCACATGCGCAAGTGGATGTACAACGCCTACGGCATCAGGCGCTGGAAGTTCTTTGATCGGAAGAGCGGCAAGGAAGCCGGGACCAATCTTGATACCAATCTCAAGGAAAGCGCCATGGGGGAGTACAAAAACCGGTTAACAAAGGCTTTGGGATGCATTATGGGCGAGGCGGCCCAGTGTCCGGACAAACAAGGCGATGCAGCCAAAACTACTAAGCCTAGTCCTGATGCCGCCACAAATGCAAAAGAACTTGAGGTTGCCACTTCAGATGTTGCAGCCAAAGAAACTGCTGAAGGAGTCACTAAAGGTGTATCCGGTGTCCTTATAAAGGGTTTAACGAAAGCCCTCCCAATAATCGGATGGGTTGATCTAGCGGCACGCATCGATGATTTCATCTGGAATGGCCGTGCCTCGGTTATTGTCGCTGATATCCGTAAGCTGCAGTACGCTACGACATTTGCCAACTGGCTGTCAATTTCGGATGAGATTAAGGACGGTAAATCGGTGTCCGGCGATGAAGTGAATGCTTCCATGCTCAAATTGGAAGGCAGCGAAAAGTCAGCCACCTCGCAGCGCATTTATTCTGGGGGTAACGGCACAGGAGTGGCTCCATCACCAGACAAGTTATTTGGCAACGAATATCTGCAGGCTATAACGGATACCTACAAAGGAAACCCAGAGAATTGGGGGACCCATTATGCGCTTACGGCTTGGCTGCATTCAGTATCATGGGTTCTGGACAAAATAGGCGGTGTTATCGGTTGGATCATCAGTTTCATCCCGGGAGTCTCAACTATTGAGCAATTCATCGGCGACGTACTCATGAAAGGTGTTGAATGGATGTTGACCCCAGTTGTTACCGGAAACGATACCGGCGCCTACCTTGTGAACGCCATCGACGTCGGAGGGGAAGTAACGGCCAACGACTTCTCCCAGAGCGTCGGTGGCCAGGTACTGACCACGGCCCAAATCAACGAGCGGACCATTGCAATGGCCCAGGATAATTACGCGCAAGACTCCCGCATGAGTGTGATGGACCGTATCACCTCGCTTGATAATCCTCGTACGGTGGCCTCGCGCATTGTCGCCGTCATGCCATCATCGCTGGGGGATGCGGCCCGGCAGTCAGTCAGCGGCACACTGGCGGCCATCGTCTCGCCATTCCACTCGTTCGGAATCTTATTCCGGTTGTCGTTCGCTAACATCCTGAACCCGGCCTATGCCGCCGGCACCGTCCCAACCTACGGCCTCGAACAATATGGCTTCAGCGAAGCCCAACTCAACGGCGATTTAGATGAGGCCGCCTACAACGCGGCGGCCGCACGGGCGGTTATCCGCAATCCGGCCGTCGCGGACGCTAAAGGCAACATCAACGTCAGCCTGATGCTGCCCGAAGACTGCGACCCCGACCCCGCCAACCCGGTCGTTCCCAACATATGCAAACTGGACCTGACGGCCATGCAGGCCTTGAAGGCTAATTTCACAACCGAGGATGATGCCAACATCCAAGGCACAGTCGTTCCGAGCACACCTGCTGCTGGCGGCACCGGCCCTACCGTGCCTACAAACGGCAATATCCAACAACTTGCTCTGAAGATGCTTAGTATGAGCAGTATTACTTACTGGACAAACAACGGGGTCAACACCCGTGATCTAGTAGTGGCTCTATCACAGGGAAAGCCAGCCTACACAACCTGTCCGGCGGCAATAGTATTAGCTCCGCCTAATCTGAATCCTGACATCCTCAATTTCATCATCGAAGCAGGTACTAAAACTCACGTTATGGTCAATGCCATTACCGATAAATGTCACTCGTCTCTATCCTCAGCTCACTACGCAGGCCATGCAGTGGATCTAGACCTAAACTCTGGTCCTTTGAGTATACTAAATCCAATTGCAGCCAAATACGGTGCCTCGAAAAACCCAGAAACTACCCACCACCACTATGACTTTCCGGCGGTGACACCATAATGAAACGCGTAATACTTGGTATATTATTAATACTCCTACCAACAAACGCCCTGGCACTGAGCGAGGTTGATCGACATGCAGCAATTTACGACACTAACTTTTATGACTCGACCGAGTACGCTGCAATCGGAGGGGCCTGCGCAACCGGAAGTATTCCGAGTACGACCAATCTGGATGCGGCCACGATAGCCGCAATCAATGCTCTCAAACCTTCCTACGTCTTGGCAGCGCAACAGACAGGTGTAGCTTGGCAGTTATTAGCTGCTATCCATTACCGCGAAAGTGGAAATAATGCCAACTCCGATATGCAAGCAGGCAACCCCTTCGGCGGACCCTATGCTCAGCAGTCAACAGATTATACCTCCTATGGATACCCTAAGAATTTAGCCGAGTCGGCGGTAATCGCTGCAAAACATCTCATTGCCTCTTCAAGTTCTGGGGTTGTTAAGAAACCGATCAACGTTCCCAACCCGGATCCCAACGCAATTAAAGACGTTCTATTCAGTTATAACGGACGCGCCTCCGCGTACGCTGATCAGGCGGCAAAATACGGTTTCAACTCTACGACTCAGCCTTACGAGGGTTCACCCTACGTCATGAATAAATACGATGCCGCCCGCCAGGCGATGGGAATCATCACGCGTGATAACGGGGGCGTAGATGGTATCGATACCCGATTCGGCGCCTTCACCCTTTATTCACGCCTTGGCGGCGCGGCCGGCGGTGGTGACAGTTGCGGTAGTACCGTCGCTGGCGGACCAATCGTCGATATTGCGATGAAGGAATTGGCTCTTGGTATCTCTGAAACCTCATCGCCCGTCAATTACTTGAAATACACTGGCGGCACCGCGGAGGCATGGTGTGGGGATTTCTTGTCATGGGTCTTCAAAGAGGCCGGCAAGCCGTTTACCGGCGGTGCGTCAGGCGGTTGGCGGATTGCCATGGCATCAGGCGTGCGGGACTGGTTCAAAGCCAATGGCGTCTGGATAGATAACACCGCCGCAAATCGCGCGTCTAATCCGCCGAAACCGGGCGACGTGTTCTACTACAACCACGAGCATGTAAATATGATGGTCAGCGGCACGGGCAACGCTATCAAGATCGTCGGCGGCAACCAAAGCAATGCTGTAACAACCTACACGATTAATCTAACGGATCCGGATGTCGCCGGATGGGGGAGAATGAAATGAATCTCAAAACTATCGCTCTAATCGCCGGCCTCGTTGTGATTGCCGCCGCCGGGTCCTGGGTCGCCTACGACCAGACCCACCTGCGCCTGACTGCTGTCAGCCCCAAGAATCATGGCACTACCACGACGACCGAATCGGTTCGAATGACATTCAACCACGACCTAGATCCGCAAATGGCCACTAGTTTTACTATCTCGCCATACATTGCAGGCTCGGCGGTCGTTAAAAAAAACCAGTTCGTCTTTACGCCGACTTTTTCCTACCAGTTCGACACCGATTACACTGTAACTTTGAAGGCGCCGCATTCGACGGGTAATCTGGTAGGTAAAGATGCCTCAGTGACATTTAAGACCACCTATGTGCCGGTTGACCAGCAG
>JBBRTI010000041.1:0-4775 GCA_038244585.1 Candidatus Saccharimonadia bacterium
TGGTACAAGAATTACGGTTTTTGAGCAATAACCCTGAGCATGGTTTGGCCAGGTTAAAACAATTTACGAATAATAACGGCTTCGACGGCAACGCGCTCAACCGCCCCGAACTGGCGGCTGTCGGTTGAGGCGGCGAGGTTGTCGCCCTGCAACCACAGGCGCCCATCCGGCTCGATGCGCCAGACACGTTTGATGAGCGCGCGGTCGAGCCGGGCGACAACAACCGAGCCGCTCATCGGCCGGCCCCAACGGTTGCCGAGGAGCAAATCCCCGGGGGCGTAGGTCGGCAGCATACTGTCGCCAGACACGCGGTATAGCCCCAGCGGCCACACGAGCTTCATCGCTCGGGCCTAGAGCCCGATCTGGAGATTGGTATTAGCTTTGACTGCCTCGTAGTCGTAGCCCGCTTTGGTCTGGGCGAAAACGGAACCGATCTCATCGATAGCGTCGATCAAGGCTTTGGCGTGTTCAAGCGAGCCTGAATGTTTGGCTTCACCCGCAGCTTTCGTCGCCCTCCAGAACAGATCATGTAGGTTAGGGAATTTTTCCAGGTGTTCAGGCTTGAAATAATCGGTCCACAAGACCCACAGGTGATGTTTAACCAGCTCGGCTCGCTCCTCTTTGATGACGAGCGAGCGGGTCTTGAATTCGCCGTCGCTAGAATCGAGGGATTTCTTAGTTATGGCGTAGACGCTGGCCGCCTCTATGCGCGCTTGGGCCGGATCATAGACGCCGCAGGGCAGGTCACAATGGGCGTAAACGGTTGTGGCAGGAATAAACTTGGTCAATTTCACTTTAATTTTCTCCTTGTATAAGCCTATTGTACGGCATACGACCCGAACATCATTGGACAATTTTACTAATCATAAGCATCTTGATAGTCCTTACGCTATTTGAGATAATACGAGTATGAGTTTGGCGATGGATGGAGTCGTACGCCGCGGGCCCGTAATGGCCCCGCGAGTCGTAGCGCCAATTAAGACACAACCCGTTGCCGCAGCGATGCCGGCGGCTACGGTTCGTTTTGTTACAGGTATGGACGGTATACGCCGTCCTATGACCGAGTCACCCGAGCGCCGGATGCTCCAGAATATGCAGGTGCCAGCTGCCGCCGATGCCGGCATTGAAGCTCCTCGAATGATCGCGGAAACAGTAGTGTATCCTAGCCGTTCATGGGGACGGCAGATTGGTTTCGGGCTGGTGGCGAGCGCCTTGATTGCTGGAGGTGCTTACAGTTACCAGATTGCCCGTGCTTCGGCACAGACCCCGACCGCCTCAGTCCAGGCTTCCGCTAGTCTACCGAGTCCTAACGCTGCGGCCGCTGCAGCAGCTGCGGCCGTAACCCAGCAGGAAGCCGGCCTACAGAAAATCCTGGCCGATTTCATCCAGGGCCATGAGGGCCAATTCGGCATCGTAGTCAAGGATCTGAAGACCGGCGCAGCCGCCCAAATCGGCGGCGATACGTCCATGACCAGCGCCAGCCTGTACAAACTCTTCGTTGCCCAGCAAATCTACGGTCTAGTCGACAGCGGCCAGCTGACTTACGGTAATGCGGCGGGCGGCGGCAGCGGGCGCAACCTCGACGATTGCCTCACGGTTATGATCAATATATCAGACAATACCTGCGGACGGGCATTAGGCGACATCCTAAAGTGGGGTTCGCGGGACGATGTCCTGAAGGCCGACGGCTACACCGGAACCAGCTTGCAGTCGCCGCAGCACACCAGCGCCCATGACGTGGCGTTCTTGTTGGAGCGTCTCTACCGAGGTACGCTAAATTCACCCAGCGCCAATGACCGCTTCATTGCCCTCATGAAGAGCCAACGAATTAACAACCGCTTGCCTCAGGGGTTGCCGGCTGGAACAGTCATCGCCCACAAAACCGGTGACCTCGACGGCTACATCCATGACGCAGGCATAATCTATGGCGCCAAGACGGACTATCTTGTGTCGATGATGGGCACACCTGGAACCAATCCAAGCCAGTTTGCCGACCTGTCATCCAAGCTTTGGAATTATCTCCAGCAATAGGCGAATGAACACCTTAACACGAATGTATAGTCTTATTTGTCAGACGATAAATCCGGACGGTACTCGCTAGTCTTTTCGTGAGCCTTCATCCGTCGCCATTTCTCGATTTCAGCGTGATGACCATTTTTTAGTACCTCCGGTACGCCTTCGCCACGGAATTTCTCGGGACGGGTGTACTGAGGGTACTCGAGCAGATTTGGATCGGTAAACGACTCGTCATGGGCACTGGCTTCCCCACCCAAGACGCCTGGGATAAGCCGCACCACAGCGTCCACTACAACCATAGCTGGCAGCTCGCCGCCGGTCAGCACGTAATCGCCGATGGATACCTGTTCATCAACGTAAGTAAAAATCCGTTCGTCAAAGCCCTCGTAATGGCCGGCCAGCACAATGAGGCCGAGCTCGCGAGACAATTCACGGGCCATCGCCTGGGTAAACTTACGACCGCCAGGAGTCATGACAATAACCTTTGCGTCCGGGTTCTCCGCTTTGGCGGCTTCAATGGCCGCTACCATAGGTTCCGGCTTGAGCAACATGCCGTCGCCGCCACCGTAAGGCGAGTCATCCACGGTGCGGCGTGCGCCCAAGCCGAATTCACGCAGGTCGCGCAGGTTAATGCTGGCGAAGCCACGCTCCTGGGCCTTCCAGAGCATGCTCATGTCGAACGGCCCCTTGAACATATCGGGGAATAAGGTGATGATGTCGATTTTCATAGGCTATATTTAGAGGTCGAGGTCGTCAAGGTCGGCGAATTCACGTTTGGTACGGGCGACCAGTTCTGATTCTTCCTGAACGGCGGTTTCCTGCTCGGCCGGGGTCTGGACAGCGGCTTCCCCGCCTTCCGGCTCGACGATTTTGAGGTTAACACGCTCATCGCCTCGTGATCCCAGGACGCGGAGTAAGGTCCGGATGCTTTTGGCGGTAGCGCCGGCCTTGCCGATTACCTTGCCCATATCCTCTGGGTTAACTGACAATTCCAGCAACACGCCCATGTCATCCACGGAACGCTTAACGTGAACGTCATCGGGGTTAACGACTAGCGCTTTGACCACGTATTCAACAAATTCTTTGTCCAGATCCGGCATTGTTGCTCTCCTAGAGGTTACGATTTCTTTTATAATACATCATTTTACCAAAAACGACCCGACAGGCAGGTCGTTTTAACGAAAGCTTAATGGATTACTTATCCGAGTCGGCTTTGGCGGCTTTGGCACCGGCATCGGATGCAGCCTCGGCATCGGCAGTGGCGGCGTCATCGCTGGCTGCGGTTTCAGTGTCGTTGACGTTTGGGGCGTCATCGGCGGCTTCAGCGGCAAAGTCTTCGGTAGTCGTGGCGACTCGGGTCTCATCGGTCAGAGCTTCGGCATCGCTGGCTTCAGGAGCGTCCTCGGTACCTTCAGCGTCGGCGGCTGCCTCAGTCTCGGTTACTTCGGTTGATTCTTCTTCGGTCGCGGCAATGGCCTTAGGGGCCTTAGTCTTGAGCTTGACCCAGGTGGGCAGCTCAATCTTATCGCGGACCAAAAGCTTGATGACGGTATTGGACGGCTGAGCACCTTGGCTAAGGCGCTTAGCAATTTCCTCATGCTTCAACACGAGTTCTTTGGTATGAGGATTATAGTGGCCGAGAATCTCGACGAAGCGGCCGGTCGCCGGGCGTGAAGATTCGGCCGCGACGATGCGGTAGGTGGGGTATTTGGCGCGGCCGGTGCGGGCAAGGCGAATTACTAACAAACTGATTATTCCTGACTCAATTACGGTATTGACAACGAACCTGATTTTAGCGCATTACGGGGCACCAAGTCAACCCCAAGATCAAGGCGGTTATCTGGCGGCTAGAGTGGTGGCCTCTTCCAGGCGCAGTGACAACAGCCGGGACACATGATGTTCGTCCATGGTGACGCCGAACAGAGCCTTGGCAGAACGCATCGTCTGACGGTTGTGGGTGATGACTATCAGCTGCGAACGGGCCTGCAGTTCTTCCAGTACGCTGGCCAGGCGGCCGGAGTTGGCCTCATCCAACGATGCATCGACTTCATCCAGCACGACGAACGGGCTGGGATTGACAGTGAGTATGGCCGCCAGCAGCGCGACGCCGGCCATGGCGCGCTCGCCGCCCGATAACGCGTTGAGATTAGTCAGGCGCTTGCCCTTGGGGCTGGCCTTGATCAGGACGCCGTATTCCCCGTCGGCGCCTTCCTCAATTTCCAGCGCGGCCGTCCCGCCTCTGAAGAGCCGGGTGAAAAAGCGGCTGAAATGCTCGGACAAGCTGGAAAAGTTCTCCTTAAACCGGGCACGAATGACTTCATCCAGCTCGGCTATAAGTTTGTCCAGGTTGATTCGGGCCTCTTCGAGGTCGGTAATCTGGGCCGTCAGTTCGGTATGGCGGGCGCTGACCTCCGAGTATTCAGCCGCCGTATCCCTAACCTGTGACTGGCGAGCCTCAAGTTCGAACTCAAGGCGTGTCATGGCATGATCCAAGACCTCGGCCGACTGTGAGGCGGCGTAATCGGGCCGGGAATCCAGGCTCCAAGAGGCCATGCGCTCGCGTAGCCGTTGTCCGGCGGCCTCCAGCTCGCCCGTACGGCCTTCCAGACGAACCAGCTCCTGCGCGACGGCGCCCATGCGGCCGCGCGCTCGCTCAAACCGGGCGGCTTCACGAGCGATGTTAGCCGCAGTATCACGGTCTCCGTCGGTGCCGTCGGCGCGGAGGCGAGCTTCGGCCAAAGTGGTGCCCAATTCAACCA
>JBBRTI010000042.1:0-4768 GCA_038244585.1 Candidatus Saccharimonadia bacterium
GCGCCAACACGATTCTGGCCAGCGCGGGTACTCCGGCAGCTCCGGTAGCGCTCGTTAACAACACCTGGGGCTGGCGCATCGACACCCTAGGCGGCTTCGGCGCCGGACCGGGTGCCATTATATCGAATGCGGCGCCTTCAGCGATTACTTACGCCGCGATAGCCGCCACCGGATCCCCTTTTACAATCAAGACCACTGCCGTCAGCGGCGCAACTTCCAGCACGGTCTGGTTTAGCTCACGCATCAACAACACCCAGCCCAACGGTGCGTACGTTGCCACAGTAACGTATACTATTACCACCAACTAACTCCTGCGGGGGCGGCCGATGGTCAGATTCAGCTTAATGCGTGCTTCAGCCGCGGCGTTTACGCTCGCGGCTATGCTTGTGATGACGGCCCCGGTTCTCGCGGCGGTTGAGGGCATCGGCGTGTCGCCGACGAGCCAGGAGGTGGAAATAGCGCCAGGCAGTTCTAAGACCGGCACCATCACCGTCATCAACGACGGTGCCAGCGACATCACCTATAAGGTTTCCGTCGCCGACTACCATGTCACCAACGAGCTATATAAGGCCGATTTCAATTCCATCAGTTCCAGCGCCGACGTCTCGGCGGTGTCTTGGTTCACGCTGCCCAAAACGACAGCGGTCATCAAAGGCGGCGATGAAGCCGCCCTGCCCTACACCATCAGGGTGCCGGCCAGCGCGGCTATCGGCGGGCACTACGTGGCCGTCTTCGCCGAAACGGTGCCCAAGCTCGGCCCCGGCACAGCCATCGCCCGCGTTCAGAAGCTGGGCTCCCTGTTTTACATCGGCGTGGCGGGAGCAGTAACGCGGGACGGCTCCGTCGCCTCATTTACGGCCGCGTGGCTGCAGCCCGGATCGCCTCTTACCGCCAGCCTGCGCGTGCGCAACGCCGGCAACGTGCACTTTGCCGCCTCGGGCGACGCCCGCGTCACCGACATCTTCGGCAAGGAGATGTCCAAGGGCGTCTTCAAAGGCGAAGTCTTGCCCGGCACGACGCGCCGGTTTGACCTAGCCCTGGCCGCCCCCGGCCCGGTCGGCTTGTATAAGATCGCTGTCACGCCGCACTACCTGGACGCCAACGGCCCGACGCTGTCGCAATGGGTCTTCATTATGCCGACCCTAACCGTAATCATCATCTTAGCGACAATCGGACTGGTGGCGGCGCTGTATCTGGGTATGCTGACGCGCCGCCTGCGCCGCCAGCCGTAGAGTATTTGGCTTAGAGCCGGCGACGCGCCAACTGGGTGGCGTGTTCCAAACGAAGGGTTTCGGCAAGGAGCGCTTCGTGGCCGGCTATCGTTATGGCATACGATATGCGATCATGCGACGAACCTGAGCCTCGCTGCGTTCCTGTGGCATTTATTAGGCCCGAGTCTTGTAATCTGGCTAAGGCTGAGTAGGTCATTCCTCCTGTAAGGGCGATGCGGCCCTTGGAATCGTTGTAGCATATGTTTGTAATGTGGTAGCCGTGGCGCTCGTCGTGAATGAGAGCTATCAGGATTTGGTAATCGACGGGAAGCAGCGGTTTTACTAGCGGGAGGGTGTAATACATTTTGCGAATTATACACTACTACGTACTAATTGTTAAAAAGTGTTGCTCCACCCCTCGTAGCCAAATGCCCGGAGTCCGGGTCGGACCCGGGGCGGAGCCAGGGTCGCAAGCAGGCAACCAAATACACGATCGACAAGACAAACGAACAACGCCCCTTCTCTCATACAGGCACGCCCCCCTCCCTGAAATTCGCAGCGACCTCGTGAACAAAGAAAAAACCCAGCAATGAATGTTAGGTCTTTTCTTTGGTAGGCGGGGCGGGGATCGAACCCGCAAGCCCGTAAGGGCAGAGAATTTTAAGTCCTCCGTGTATACCATTCCACCACCCGCCCGAATAAAAACTGGAGGCACCTATGGGACTCGAACCCATGTACACGGTTTTGCAGACCGCTACGTAACCACTCCGTCAAGGTGCCGCGGTGTTTGGTAACCGCTTGATTATACCGTGATGGAGCCACGATGGGAACTGGCTAGGGTACATCCTTTACATCTTGCTCGTAATATTATATACATAATTATGTATTCATAAGAATATTGCTCCTACGTTAGGACGGACATGTATCAGCGATTTACGCGTGATGCTCGCCAGGTCGTAGCCCGCAGTCTTGACATCGCCTTTTCCCCCATCCGCGTCCTAACTGAGCCGGAACATATCCTCCTCAGCTTGTGCCAAACCGGTCTGCCGGAGGGCATGTTGGAAAAGCTCGGACTCAACTATGAAGAGTTCCTGGCCGTCATCCCGCCGCGAAGCCTGTACGTCTACTCATTGGAGCGTCAGCTCAGCATAACGGGTCAAATCGTCATGGCTAACGCCGAGCAATCCGCCACGGCGCTGGGGCAGGTCCTGGTTGCACCCGAGCACATCCTGCTCGGCTTGCTCAGGTACTGCCTCGACCATGTCGACTCCGTCTGCAGCAAACTGTTCATTTCCCAGGCTACCGACGCCGCAACTGTCCGCACACGTCTTGAGAGAAGGTTGTCGACCGCCGTTCCCCAAACCGCCTAAGGCCTCCGTCGGCCGACGCCCCACCATACCGGTGGGGCGTTTTACATTAGATACTAATGCGGTACTGGGCTGGTCCGGCTATTTATAATCGGCGCCGATGATGACCAGAATGTCGCCATCGGGCAACGGCTCTCCCAGAGGAGGCTGTCCGGCCTTGATGCCTAGAGAATCAGCCACTTGCTCGTCCAGCGGCTGATTTTTCTTTGTCAGATCAATAGCAATAGTTGCAGGGTAGTTCCTGGAAGCTGGCTCGCTGGAGATAATAGTGGCGTTGGGGTAGAGCTGCCGCAACCGAGCCGCCATGGCAGTAACGAAGGCCGGGTTGTCACTACCGTTTTTTATGGCAAAGCGAGAGGTAACATAAGGTGAGCCGGATGCCCCAACAATAATTGGACCAATGTTGACTATCTTGTTGATCGATTTTCGATACAGTACAGTTAGCTTCGCCTTCTGGTAAATTAGCACTTCATCACCATTGGCCGCCCTCTTGAAGAATACTTGGTTCTTAAGCTTTGTGGTATCGGAAACAGTACCATAAGTGGGGCTCTCGTCGGTAGGGAGAATGATTAGTTTTCCAACCCGTGATACCGCTTCCTGCATGGCGCTTTTACTACTTTGAGGGTGGCTAAGGTATGTCACTAAATAGTAAATTCCACCGGCGACGGCCACCAAAACGATGGTCGACGATGCCCCGATGAGCCATCCGGGCAGCGAGCTTCGGGAACGCTGCTTAGCGCGCTTATTTACCACAGCTCGCAAGTCGAGCAGGACTTGATTTTGACTTGTTCGTTTGCAGCCAAACATTATCGGTCGGTCTCCACGTACATCCGCTGGATATCGAGCTGCTTAATGACGGCGTTGATGGTGTTCAGGGTCGTCATGTAGCGCATCGCGGTAGTAGCGATAGGTAGAGTAAGAGTTTGGCTGCCCTCGACCGGAGCCGCACCGGAGGTGAGGTCATCGATGCGCCAGTAAATCGTGTTGTTCTGGGTGGGGTTAGCAGTGTCATAGTTTTTTACGTACATGTACAAGTCGTAGGAGTCACCGACGGCGAGGGTTACCCCGGTAGCCTGGTTGGTGGTAGTAGCGTTGTCGCGGGTTAAAAAGCGGAAAGTGGTTTCAGCGGCTGAACCGGAGAGGCGGAAACCGGCAAAGTTTCCGGTGGGAGTGTCATTGGCTCCCATTGTTGCAATGGCGGCTTGCGATGTCATACCGCTCCAAAAGCGAGACCCCAAGGTTGCGCTCGTATAGTTAGCTATAACATTCGGAAAGGCAACCCGTGACATCGCGAAGAATCCACTATTGCCATTATTGACGCTACCCCGGTAATGGGAGCTCGTGGACTGCATGAAACCGTTACCAGCGTTGGTAACGGCGGTAGTGGAGAAGATGGCGTTGTAGCCCAGGGTCTGAGACCCAGCCGTAGTAAGGTTGGGGGCTGCCGTATAGGATCCTGGTGCCCCCTGGGATTGCCACTGGGCAGTGTTGTTAGCCGAGCCCGCCTGACCGACCCAAATGTTTTGCTGGAACAAAGAAGGCTGCAGGGCATAACTCACACCGCTGGAGCCTTCAGTCTTGAGCATAGTGCGGCCAGCTACGGTTTTGGCATAGACGGCCAGGGTGCCGCTTGCCGGGACGGCCGGATCGGTTATTGCGGTCATTTGGATACCGCCGGACTGAATGTTTAGACCTATGTCCCAGCCAGTAGTAATGTTAAGGCCCGTCTCGGTGCCGGCACCAGCCGCGGCAGGTCCATCGAGTTTTATTCCGTTGAAGGCCACACCCGCACTGGCACCGGCAGTACTCACAATACGCAGGCCGTTCCAGGTGGAGCCGCTGGTGCCACCGGGAGTAGTATCGATACGAGCCCCGCTCGCCTCAATGGCCCCCGCGCCGCCAACGTAGGTAATATTTAGCCCGTTAACACCGTTGGTGGCAACCGCCTGGCCTACGTTACTGATAGAGACAATGTCGGTTGTCGGGACTCCGATGGCGGTGAAGGCAGCCGAACTTGAGCCGGGTAGATTAAAGGACACGTTTTGGCCGGCGGTTGGGGCCACCACGATTGAGCCGACGGGATTGACGGTGAAAATGTCGGTGCCGCCGTCCTGCACGGCAAACCGTCCGGCGCCGGCGGAACAGGTGACGCACTGCAGGTTGAACAAAATGTTGGGGTCAACGGCCTGA
>JBBRTI010000043.1:0-4234 GCA_038244585.1 Candidatus Saccharimonadia bacterium
ACCAGTCCTAGGTTCGTGAATTCCACCTTATCGCTGAGCAGCGCTTGCGTTCCTATGACCAACAGCGGCTCCCCCGCGGCAATCTTGGCCAGCGCGGCCTTGCGCTCGGCTGCGTTCTGCTTGCCGAGCACCAGCGCCGTTTCATAGCCGAGCTTAGCCAACAGAGGCGCCAGTTTAGAGGCGTGCTGGCGGGCCAGGATTTCCGTCGGTACCATGAGTGAGGCTTGGAACTTGCCGGCCATCGCCATGGCGGCAGCCATGGTGGCGACCACCGTCTTGCCCGAACCGACGTCGCCTTCGAGGAGACGGTTCATCGGCTGGTCGTGGCCCATATCCTGAAAGATTTCCCAAGCCGCCTGCTTCTGGGCCGGCGTCAGCTCAAAGTCCAACGCCTCGACAAAAGCTTTGGCCGCCTCGACCTTAAACGGTACCGGTGTCGTCTTATCCGTCTTTATCTCGTGCTTGATAACAAGGCTGGCCAGCATGAGATACCAGAGTTCTTCAAAGGCCAAGCGGCGGCGCGCCACCTCCAGCGTGCCGGCCGAAGTCGGCACATGGATTTCGGCCATAGCCATGGCGTAGGGCATCAGTTTGGACTCAGCTATCACCGCGGGCGGGAGGGTTTCTTCGAGGGTTGCAATCAGCGGCAGCAGGGGCCGGATGAGCGCCCGCAGCTGCTTGCTAGACAAGCCTTCGGTTTCGGGATAGATAGCAACGATGCGAGCAGTGTCATGGGTGTCGGCTCCCGGCTCGATTTTTTCGATGGCCGGGGATTGCATCGCCAGATCGTTGTTCTTGAATTTGAGCTCGCCGGAAACCATCACGGGCGTACCCGTAGGAATGGACTTGGCCAGATATGACTGGTTGAACCAAATTGCCTTCACCGTACCGGTACCGTCGGAAATTATTGCTTCGGTAATATACAGCTTCCGGGCGCGGGCATAGCGGCCCACCACCCTCTCAACTTCACCCTTAAAAGTAACTTTACCCGGTCGCATCGAACGGATAGGAATTATCTGCGAGAAGTCGTCATAGCGCCGCGGAAAATGCTGCGCCAGGTCGCCGGCAGTATAAATACCGAGACGGGCCAGTTTGCGGGCCACCTCGTCCCCGACGCCCTTGAGGGAGCCGGTCGGCCGCTGCAGCCAATCATGCATTACTTAACCTTCAGCTTGAGATAACGGCGCTTACCCACCTGTAGGATATCGCCGGTAGTGAAGACCGGCTCCGATTCCGGTTTTTGGACCTCGTCATCCAGCTTGACTCCACCCTGATCGATTAAACGACGGGCCTCGCCTTTACTTGCGGCCATGCCGGTCTCAACCAGCAGGTCGACCAGCGACATGTGGGCGTCGTTAATCGGGAAAATCTCAATATCTTCCGGCCGACCGCCCTCACGGAACTGATTATTCCAGGCAGCTTCGGCCTTTAGTGCCACTGCCTCGCCGTGGTAAATCCTCACGATTTCACGAGCCAGACTGGCCTTGGAGTCGCGGGGGTTGGCCCCTTCGGCCAGGGTCTTGACTAGCTCGTCGATTACACCCATTGGGATTTCGGTGCAGAGTTTGTAGTAGGGCGCAATCAGGGAATCGGGCAGGCTCATGACCTTGCCGTACATATCTACCGGCTCGTCGGTGATGGCGATGTAGTTGTCGAGGCTCTTGCTCATCTTCTTGACGCCGTCGGTTCCAACCAGGAGTTCGGCGATAAACACCACCTGCGGGCGCTGGCCCATTTTCTTCTGCAGGCTGCGTCCGGCCATAATATTGAAGAGCTGGTCGTTGCCACCGAACTCGACGTCTGCCTCCAGCGCGACGGAATCGTAAGCCTGCATCAGGGGGTAAAGCAGCTCATGCAGGGATAATTCTTGGCCGCTTTTCAAACGATTATTAAAGTCGTCCCGCTCAATAAGCTGAGCGACGCTGAAGTTAGCGGCCAATTTGAGCAAGTCGGCAAAACTGAGTTTGCTCAGCCATTCACTATTACGGCGAATTTCCACCTTTTTGATGTCCAAAATTCGGCCGACCTGGTCCAGGTAGGTCTGGGCGTTAAACATTATTTCGTCGTCGGTCAGAATCGGTCGAGTCTTGCTCTTGCCGGAGGGATCACCGATTTTTGAAGTGTAGTCACCTATCAGGAAGATAACGGTATGGCCCATGTCCTGGAACTGGCGCAGCTGGCGTAGCAAAACGGCGTGTCCAAGGTGGATGTCAGGACGCGTGGGATCTACCCCGAGTTTTATCCGGAGCTTACGCCCGGACTTAATGGCTTTTTCAAGCTCGTCCAGGCCGACTATTTGTTCAACGCCGCGAGTAAAGAGTTCGTTCATATGGCACTTAGTGTACCAGATTTAGCGGGTCACCCCCAACAGGCTAATCATTGCCAGTGCCCACACCCATTCCACCCCAACCCCCCACGGCCGTTCAAGCCGTTGGATGGGACCGAGAAAACCGTATATCAGACTCTTTAACCATGGAAACAAACGGTATATCCGCTTGCCGAAGACAATTTCGGGAATATAGGTGAGGTCCGGCAGAGCCGCCCCGAAAGCTCCGACCAGAATATGGCCGCTCCGCTGAGGCATGGCAACGCATACTGCTGTAACCACCACCAGCGACGCCGCAAAATCCAGGCTGCCAATCAGCAGAAAGGACTTATTACGGAACCCTTCGTCTCCCAGAGACTCGGGCATACCAAAATGCGGTATTACATCCATTACCAAGTGCGAGCCCACTGCCAAGGGAAACAACAACATATAATCGTCGATAAGCGTCCCTAGCAGAGCGCCGGTAAGGACGTGTTTTGTCAGTAACATGCCCAAATCATAGCATCGGCTTAACAAAATACCTCTGATTTCAGGATTCCGCCCATATCCTTGGTATACTTTGGATACGTTACCAGTTTGTATCTATATAAGAGGAATTATGCCAATCAAACGTCATGTCAGACGCCGTCCCGCCCGGCCGATCAATTCACGCTCATCCGGTTTCAAGGGCAGTCTCAAGCGCTTCGCACTATCATTCACCCCCGCAAACTTTCGAGCCTACTGGTTGAATCGTCACGGCGCCATCCGCTTAGCCAAAATTATTGGTGCCGGTACTCTGTTCGTCTTCCTGATTTTCCTCTGGTACGCCAAGGATCTGCCGTCTCCCGGTAAGATTAACGCGCGCGTCTCGGCCCAAACTACCAAGTTCTATGACCGTACCGGTAATAAACTTCTCTACGAACTCTATGGCGACAAGAACCGCAGCATAATCACTTTCGACCAGATGCCCAAGACGGTTAAGAACGCTACCGTCGCCATCGAGGACAAGAGTTTTTACAAGCACGGTGCCTTCAGCGTCTTCGGAATCGCCCGCGCTGTCCAGGGCGTACTCTTGCGCGACCGTTCCAAAGGCGGCGGCTCGACTATTACTCAGCAGTACGTCAAGAACGCCCTTCTGACCGACGAATATTCCTATTCGCGTAAGATCAAGGAACTAATCCTGGCAATCGAGATCGAGGCCTTCTATTCCAAGGACGACATCCTCAAGCTCTACCTCAACGAAATACCTTACGGCAACCGCGCCTATGGCATCGAGAGCGCCTGCAAGACCTACTTCCCGCAGCGTATCGACCAGGGCGACAAAGATCAGCACTGCGCCAAGAACATGGATATCGGAGAGGGTGCCCTGATGGCGGCCATCCCTAACGCCCCGTCCTATTATTCGCCTTACGGACAGCACATACCGGAGCTCCTCGAGCGCCAGCACCTAATCCTGGATTTGGAAGTCGAGCAAGGCTACATTTCCAAGGCCGATGCAACGGCTAACCGGTGGGATGAGGCCAAGCTTCTGGCGACCCGCAACAAGACCCAAAATCTCTACGCCAACCTGGATCCGAACGTGGCCCAGTTCGTCCTCTACGCCCAAGAGACGCTGGAGTCAAAATATGGCACCAACACCGTGACCGAGGGCGGTCTAAGGGTTATCACGACTATGGACTATGACAAGCAAATGGCGGCAGCCCAGGCCGTAGCCAAGAACATGGCTAGCGTCCGGGCGCACGGCGGCTCCAACGCGGCCCTAGTCTCCACCGACCCCAAGACCGGCCAGATGCTGGCCATGATCGGCTCCTACGATTTCAACGACCCGAACTTCGGCAACTTCAACGTTGCCACCGCCGGCCGCCAGCCGGGATCGTCGTTCAAGCCGTTCGTATACGCCACGTTGCTCGGCAAGAACAAGGACCAAGC
>JBBRTI010000044.1:0-4069 GCA_038244585.1 Candidatus Saccharimonadia bacterium
GGAAGGTAACACCGGACTGTTACGTGCCGTCGAGAAGTTCGACTATGAAAAAGGCTTCAAGTTTTCAACCTACGCCACGTGGTGGATCCGCCAGGCCATAACACGGGCCATTGCCGACCAGGCCCGCACCATCCGCATCCCCGTGCACATGGTCGAAACCATTAACAAGCTCATCCGAACTCAGCGCCGCCTGGTCCAGGAACTGGGCCGCGAGCCCCTGCCGGAAGAAATTGCCGCTGAAATGGAAATGGACGTCGAGAAGGTCAATCACATCCTCAAGATCAAGCAGGACATCGTGTCGCTTGAAGCCCCCGTCGGTGAGGAAGAGGACTCCGCGCTAGGCGATTTCATCGCCGATGAGGACGCCCCGACCCCGCTGGAGGCAGCGACCCACCAGTTGCTCAAGGAGCACGTCAACGAAGTGTTGGCGCTCCTGACGCCGCGCGAGCAGAAGATCCTGCGCATGCGTTTTGGCCTGGAAGACGGCCGCAGTCACACGCTGGAAGAAGTCGGTCAGGAATTTGGCGTCACGCGCGAGCGTATCCGCCAGATTGAGGCCAAGGCCCTCGCCAAACTGCGTAAGCATCGCGAGAGCAAGAAACTCAAGGACTACCTGCGCTAAACCTGCGGCTCCGTCCTAACTAAAAAGAGGCCTTCAGGCCTCTTTTTAGTTGCGCATTCAGCCCTTTACAGATAGTCTGGGTTGGAGCAAACCTGTTCGCACCTTCGTCCAAGGAGCACCATGAAACCACTGCCCGATGTGGTCATCACCGGCCCACCGGTGGTGGGCAAAGGCACCGTCTGCAAGATACTTCTCAAGCACGGCTACCGCAGCGTCATCGATACCGGAGCGCTGGTCCGGGAGGAGCTGGCCGCGCTCGGTGAGCCCAGCCCCGAGCGGAACCGCCAAGGCGAGTACGCCAGCCAGATGATTCGAACCTATGGCGGCGGCTATTTCGTCGACCGGCTGCTCGATAGCGAGCCCGGCCCGCATATCATCGATGGCCCCCGCCGAGTAGTCGAGGTCCAACACCTGCTGAACCGTGGAGCTGTGCTGCTGTTCCTGGACGCGTCGGAAGAGCGACGTCACGAATGGAGTTCGGCTCGCGGTACTGAGCGCGACAGACTTTCCTTCGAAGAGTTCCTGGAAAAGGATATGCTTGAATGGGGCTATTTCCGTGATTCTGATGGCAGCCTCCGTCGTCACAGCGACCCCTACGAGCGCAACCTCAACCATGTTCTGCCCCAGGCACATGCTACCTTCGCTAATGATGGTAGCCATGCCGAACTAGAAGGTATGGCTCGAAGGTTCGCTGGCGATCTCTGGGAACAACAGGTTGGACCGGCCAGAAGCTGGGGCCAGCGCGCTTACCACGCCGGCGCTCCGTGTGATGCGGTAGAGTGAAGCCTGCAAAGGACGACGTTAAGTCGTTCTTTGCAGGCGTTTTTATTTGTGCTGCAGAGGGTGCTATTGACAAATCATAGTACTTATGCTAAAGTGTACTAGTTCAGGCGAGATAACATCAAAGCAGAACGCACCCAGACATCGCTGATACAAAATCCGTATTAGCCTGGACCCCCAGGAGGGGAAATGGTCACTACCGTTTACACTCAGAACGACGTCGAAACGGTTCCGTTCTACGGAACCGAACTGATCGCCGCCTGCCCAGCCCTGCGGGGCAGGGTAGAACCGCGAGAGGTCTACCTGTTCTCGGAGGCCAAGCATCGTTGGGTCGAGGCCTGGAAACGGGCCAACCGGCTCGCCGGTCACAAGCTCATCATGAGCTCGTGGTCCGATGAAGAAAAGCGCCCACAAGAGTGGTACGCCGCCTCGCAGTGTAGCTGCGGGTGGCACCGCAGCTACAACGGAACGTTATTCGCCGGTCCGATGGATCCGGCCCCGGAGTTCGCCGCGGAAAAAGCGTGGCGAAGCCACATAATCTCCATCAGGGAGGCTCAAGCCGACAAGGCCTGGGGGAACTTCTTGGCCCGCCGGGCCTAACCAAACCGCCGCTGGACGGTATCCAGCACATGGCCGGGAGATTCGTCTCCCGGCCTCCAACCCGAGCGCTTAATCACTTGATTGAGCCTTCAGGCTGAAAATTCAAGAGAAGGCAGGTCAAATCGTTCGGCGGCACCAGCTAATCTGCTATTATCAGTTCTATGAACGAACATTTGTCGCCTAATCAATTTGAGACGATAAAACCAGCGGTAGACGTAATTGACCTTGTTACGCGGCCGGATATTCGGCGATTAAAAGTGAGTTCGGAAACACAAGATCGGATTCTATCATTGGAACTCCCGCCGGGGTACGGCCTGGTAGGCGGAGCGGCTAGGGATGTCGCGATTGAGGCTTTGACGGGCGAGCGTCTCCCACCGCGTGATATCGATGTGGTGGCGTTCAGCGAACTTAACCCTGACTTGTCTCACGAACGTCTGGATAGCATATCTCAAAGACTTATGCCGGATGACTACTCTTTTGGCCACGGCGTGCGGGTGGAGAAATTGGCGGAATATTTTCAGACACGAGATTTTACGTTAAACGAGGTTGTAGTTATTGATGGCGAAGTTCTGGTGTCGGCTGCGGCGGTTGATGATCTGAAAAATCGAATCATTCGGCCAACCTCGTTCGTGCACGATCCTGAGTCCGGACGGGAACTTGATTACAAGCTTGCTATTAAAGCAGTTTTACTCGAATGCGTGATGACAAGGGAGCTTGGCAGTGCCAAAATCGAAGGATTTTATCCAGCCGATTATCCGTATCGGGCGCTTGATGCTGATGTGAGGCCGGAGCAGCCCTTTTTTGTGGCCCTAGGGTATCAAAAGGCATTGGAACAGGGTGAGGACGTGGCGCATGATTTCCTGGATCGTCTGATGGGCTATGGAATTATTGAACCGGATAACATGCTACAGCACGACCGCCGTCTGGTGGATGTGGCACGTCAACTAGAGTCTTGGACGTATGATTTCGATTTTCGTGGTGAGGCTGCACGTGTCCTCAATGAACTTCAATACCCTTCGTTAGGCGATTTGTTGATCAGTCTCGATCCTGACGGAATGGACCATTATGAAGAACTTGCTCAAGACTATAAAGGACCAGGTGAGAGGTTTATCGACGAATCGATGTATTAGTTAGAGCCTAGTTTTTTAAAACGAACGGGTTTTATCGTAGCGCTGGTATACTTAACCGTATGACTAAAAAGCCTCTCCTAGTTCTAATCGACGGCAGCGCGGTGTTTCATCGCGGGTATCACGCCATACCGCATTTATCGACTCGTGACGGCGTACCTACCAACGCCGTCCTGGGGTTTGCCAACATCGTCTTGAAGGTTCTCGGCGAGCTGAAGCCGACTTATTGTATTGTTGCTTGGGATAAATCGTCAAAAACCTTTCGCAACGACCTGTACCCAGCCTACAAAGCTCACCGTATCAAGCAGCCCGACGACCTCTACGCTCAAATCCCTACGACCCACGAGCTAGTAGACGCCCTGCATCTGCCTTGGATTGAACTAGACAATTTTGAGGCCGACGATATCATCGGCACCCTAGCCCGGCAGGCCGAAACGCGCGGTGACTTGGATATCGTCATCGCCACCGGCGACAAGGACCAACTGCAGCTCATTGATAAGTCGACCGTCGTTGATATGTTCAACCCGCGCGGCTCCGACCCGACCCGCTATGACCTAGCCAAGTTGGATGAGCGGTACGGTATGACGCCTGCCCAGTTTATCGATTATAAGGCGCTGGTCGGTGATCCTAGTGATAACATCCCCGGAGTCGCCGGCATCGGCGACGTGGGAGCGCGCAAGCTCATCGCCGAGTTCGGTACTCTGGACGGAATCTATGCCAATCTGGACAAGATCGTCGGTAAGACCGGCGACAAGCTTCGGGAAAACCGGGAGATGGCCTTTTTGAGCCGGACATTGTCGGTCATCGTGCTGGACGTGCCAATTGAGCTGGATCTTAAGGCTGCCCGGGTCGGCCATTATGACCGCGAGCATATCACCGCGCTGTTTCATCGCCTCGAGTTCCGCAGCCTGCTAGCCAAACTGCCGCCGCAAATGGGTGA
>JBBRTI010000045.1:0-4058 GCA_038244585.1 Candidatus Saccharimonadia bacterium
AGGACTACTGGGCCCACGTCAGTCCCAGCGGCCTTCAACCGTGGTACTGGTTTACTCAGGCCGGCTACAAGTACAGTTACGCGGGCGAGAACCTAGCCAAGGATTTTGATACCTCGGCCGGAGCGATGGATGGCTGGATGAACTCGCCAGGCCACCGGGCCAACATCCTCAACGCCAATTATATGGATGTCGGTTTTGCCGTGGTCAACGGTACGCTGGTCGGTGGCCAGACGACGCTGGTTGTGGCCCACTATGGCCAGGCGGTTGCGACGGCCGCTCCGGCCATAGCTGCGGCTAAACCGGCTCCGACACCTATCCCGCCCGCCGCCGTCCGCGCGCCCGTACCCGCCGCTTCTGTAACTACTCCGCTCGTGACGCCGGTGCCGACGTCTGTTCCGACAGCCGCCGCCACACCGACACCTCTGACGGCATCCGCGCCGGTTGTTGCCAGTTTTACCGAATCGGCACCGGCAGCGCGCGGTTACAGCCTGTTCCAGCCATTAGCTCTAACCCGTACCCTGTCCTGGCCGTCGCTCGTGACGCTGGGGCTGCTCCTGCTGCTTCTGGTAGTTTATCTCTACACCCATATGACAGTCTGGCGTAAGGGCCTCAAGCGTTGGCAATCCAGCCATTACCGTGGCCTGGCGGCCCTGCAGGTGGGGGGCGTGACGGCGGCCATGCTGATGCTGATAGCCTCCAGCTTCGGTCGCGTCGGCTGATGCGGTATAATAGGGGCAAGAAGGGAATTATTCTATGATTGCAGGTTTTCACCTTGACCCGAACGAAAAGGTTATTCGCAGAGTTAATCGGCATTGGATTGACCTCCTGCCGGTGGCCGTTTCAACGACGGTTCTGCTCGTAATCATTCTAGTGGGAGGTTACGCTTTCGGACGTTATGGCAGTCAGTTACCGGGATTACCCGCCAGTCTGGTCGTCTTTGTGCTATTTACTATACTGATCATTGCTTGTGCTATTTTCGCGATGGGGGTCTTCGTCTACCGTCAGAACTATCTCGTCCTGACTAACATGCATCTTATCCAGGTGGAGCAGAAAGGCCTCTTTAACCGAGCGGTTGCGCAGCTCAGCTTAGCGCGGGTTCAGGATGTAACTGGGCGCCGCTCCGGTATGCTTGCGACCATACTTAACTACGGCAGCGTCGAAGTCCAGTCAGCCGGCGAGAAGGATAAGTTTACCTTCTGCAATGCCCCCGCGCCACAGCAGCTGGCCGACCAGTGCCTGGAAGCCCACGAGGCGTTCCATCAAGAGTTTCCGCATCGCGAGGATGGCGCTTAATTCCGTCGGCAATCTCGTCCGAGCGCCGTCAATTGCGGTTATCTAAATAGTTTTGAGACAGGAAAAGTCCCCGACTCTTACGAGTCGGGGCAACTGTCGTTCTGGGTCTGATGACAGGAACCTAGACCTCTGGCCGTTCAACGGCCAGGTCGAATCCGCGGACGCGGATTTGGATACCCCAGGCCGCAATAACGGCAATAGCTAGGGCAAATCCGAGGATGAACGCGTATATCGCATTCGATACGACGACCGTGCTGGACGCGCTGAGTCCGTCGTAGACCAGAGTCATGGCCATGGTCAGGAGGGTTAGCAGAGCGAAAGGGCGGATGATATGCCGGCCGGTTTCTGCCAGCACCAGCCGTTTCATAACAGGAGTGAAAAAGGCGGTGAAGGCTAAGCCGACAAAAAGGCTGGTAGAAGGGCTGCGGCAGACGTTAACGTGGACATAGGAACTCCAAATAACTCGAGTCGAGGTGAATTGGCCGATATGACTCTAGGCTTATATGGGCGGCAAGTCAATGATGGCGTATAATGGAGTCATATGTCTAAATTTAAACTCACCAGTAAGTATCAGCCGGCCGGAGATCAGCCGGCCGCCATCGACAGCCTCGTCGAAGGGCTGAAGCGAGGCGACCGCAATCAAACGCTGTTGGGCGTAACCGGTTCGGGCAAGACCTTCACTATGGCCAACATTGTACAGGAGGTGCAGCGTCCGACGTTAGTGCTGTGCCATAACAAGACGCTGGCAGCCCAGCTCTATAGCGAGTTCCGCCAGTATTTTCCCGATAACGCCGTACAGTATTTCGTCAGCTATTATGATTACTACCAGCCGGAAGCCTACATCGCCCGCAGCGATACCTTCATCGAAAAGGATTCGAGCATCAACGAGGAGATCGACCGCCTGCGTCATGCCGCCACAATGAGCCTTCTGACCCGCAAGGACGTCCTCATTGTTGCCTCGGTCAGTTGTATCTACGGACTCGGCAACGTCACCGATTACACTGCCATGACCATCGATCTGACGGTGGGTGAGGCGCGCAAGCGCGACAAGCTGTTACGCCAGTTCAATGACATCCAGTACCAGCGCAACGACATCGATTTTTCCCGCGGCAAGTTCCGCGTGCGCGGCGACGTCGTGGAAATCTATCCCATCGGCGAAGAAACTGCTTACCGGCTGGAATTCTTCGGCGACGAGCTGGAGCGGATCCGCCAGGTCGATCCTCTAACCGGAGAGGTTCTAGGCGAGCTTGAAACGCTGAAGATATTCCCCGGCAAGCACTTCGTGACCCCGCAGGAGAAACTTAAAAACGCCGTGGCAGCTATTAGCGAGGAGCTGGATTGGCGCGTCGGCGTACTGGAGGGCGAGGGTAAGCTGCTCGAGGCCCAACGCCTAAAACAGCGCACCAAGTTCGATATCGAGATGCTCGGCGAAACGGGCTTTGTGGCCGGCATCGAGAACTACTCCCGGTTTCTGTCCAGCCGCGAACCAGGCGAACAGCCTGCCACCCTGCTGGACTACTTCCCGGACGACTTCCTGCTGTTTGTCGACGAGAGCCACATTACCCTGCCTCAGGTGCGCGGCATGTACAATGGCGACCGGGCGCGTAAGGAAACGCTGGTGGAATACGGCTTCCGTTTGCCAAGCGCCTTGGACAACCGGCCCCTCAAATTCGCCGAGTTCGACGCCCATATCAACCAGGCCATATACGTGAGCGCAACCCCGGCAGAGATGGAATTATCCAAGAGCGCCCAAGTTGTCCAACAGGTTATCCGTCCGACGGGGTTGGTCGATCCGATCATCGACGTGCGGCCCATTGAGCACCAGATTGACGATCTGCTAGCGGAAATCCGGGCGACCGTGGCCAAGCGGCAACGGGTCTTGGTAACGACCTTGACCAAGCGGATGGCCGAAGACCTGACCGACTATCTGAAGGAGGCGGGCGTCAAAGTGCAGTACCTTCACAGCGAGGTATTGACGCTGGACCGGGTCGATATCCTTCAGGACCTGCGCGCCGGAGTCTTTGACGTCGTCGTCGGCATTAACCTGCTGCGTGAAGGGCTGGACCTGCCCGAAGTCAGCTTGGTCGCCATCCTGGACGCCGACAAGGAAGGCTTCCTGCGCAGCGAGCCGGCGCTCATCCAGACCATCGGCCGGGCGGCCCGCCACGTCGAGGGCCGAGTCATTATGTACGCCGACCGGGTCACGCGCAGCATGAAGGCAGCCATCGATACAACCAATGAGCGTCGTGAGGTCCAGTTGCGCTACAACGACGAGCACGGCATTACTCCGGCCGGCATCCAGAAGGCCATGAGCGAGCGCATGCAGGCACAGGTGGAAGCCGAAACCTCCGACATTAAACCGCTCAATATCGAGGAAATACCCAAGGACGAGCGTAAGCACCTATTAGACGACTTGTCCAAGCGGATGCTAATGGCCGCTGAGAACCTTCAGTTCGAAAAGGCTGCCGCCTTGCGGGATCAAATTGACGAGCTCAAGGGGCAGGTTAAGGCCGCCAAAGACAAGCGCGCGCGTCGGTAACAACGTACCAACGCGCGCAGCGGAATCGATTTGTTACTTGCGACTATTTCTCTGTCGCATCAGATGCCGGTGCCTCAAACCCTGGTACCTCGGTTATGAGCGGTGGACCGGATTGGACTGATTCGGTAGCGGCCGCGTCGGGACCGGCTTCGGTTGACCAAGGAACTTTGCTTATAATATTGGGGTCGGCTTCGGCCTCCTCGATAGCAGTTCTGGCATCTTCTAG
>JBBRTI010000046.1:0-3821 GCA_038244585.1 Candidatus Saccharimonadia bacterium
CCTTGCCAACACGCATCCGATTGAAGTCGAGGTTGAAGATCCGCGGGCCCTAGATGAAATATTTGACGCGGTGTCATATTCCAAGGGCGCAGCCATCCTCCATATGCTCTCAATCTACCTCGGAGCGGAGGTCTTCCGTGACGGACTCCGGACCTATTTAAAACAGCACAGCTACGGTAACGCAGTCACGGCCGATCTGTGGCAGGCTTTAGAGGGAGTATCGGGCGAGCCTGTCGGTCGGATAATGTCGGCCTGGACCTCGCAGCCCGGTTATCCCCTCATCCAAGTTAACGGCGACATGAAGGCGCTAACAGTCAGCCAGCAACGCTATTATGCCGCACCAAATGTGCCGCCTGAGGCCAACAGCCCGCGTTGGCCGCTCCCACTGCGGATGCTGAATACGGACGGATTGCAGACGGCTTTGCTCGTTGAGGCAGACGCGGCCGGTATTAATTATGCCGGATATGTTCTTAAGGCCAATGCCGGCCAAGCGGCCTTCCTGCGCGTCCGCTACGACGAGGCGGCCGTCAGCAGATTACTACCGCTGATGCAACGCGGAGAGTTGGGCGTCATCGACCGCTTTGGCGTGGTCAGCGATCTCTATGCAACGACCTGCAGCGGCCTGACTCCCAGCTCACTGGCACTCACGACTACGGCCAGCCTGAACCAGGAGCCGGATTACATCGTCTGGCAGAGCCTGTCCGGGGGCTTTGAGGCCTTGTTGGAGACCGTAGAAGATGACGGTCTCCGTGACCAGCTAAACGAGTACGGCCGCACCCTCGTGACTTGGAACTTGTCACGCCTCGGATGGGCGCCCGTGCCCGGGGAACCGTATTTTGATACCCTTATGCGCCCCATGATCCTGCAGCAGGCCATCCGCTTTGATGACCGCGCGACTATGGACGCGGCGCGGTCAAGGTTCGAGGACCTGCTGGACGGCGCGAACATTGCGCCCGACCTGCGGCCCGCCGTCTACCTCGGCGTCAGCCGGGCCGGCGACACCTTGGACTTTGACGCCCTGCTGGAGCGCTATCGCGCCGAAACCGTACCTCAGGAACGGATGAGGCTGCTCGGCGCGTTATGCCGCTTCCGCCAGCCAGCCCTGGTGCAACGCGCTCTCGATCTGACCTTTTCCGATGACGTCCGTAGTCAGGACACCATCTTCGTACTCGCCTGGTGCGTAACCAACCGCGACGGCCGCGACCTGGCCTGGCAATTCATCAAGCGTCAGTGGCCTCAGCTGCTGGAACGGTTCGGCAGCGGCGGCCATATGTTGGAGGGCATACCGGTATATCTGGCTCAAGGTTTTGCCACGACCGCGGCAGCCACTGAGATCGAGATCTTTTTTGCCTCCAACCCCCACCCCGCCATGGCGCGGCCGGTCCGTCAGGCCGTCGAGACAATCCGGCTCAAAGCCGCCTGGTTCAATCGCGACCGGGCCGCAATCGAGGAGTTCCTGCGTCAACTTCCCGCTAATCGCTAACGGCGTTGTCGGTCAATGTCAGACGGGGCGATTCCAGGTCTCCCTCCACCGCAATGACATCGATCTGGTAGCCGCCCTCGTAGCGGTGAGCCTGACACCAGGCTAGGGCTGCCCGGCGTAGACGACCTGTTTTATCTCGCGTGATATATTCGGCCGCGAACCCGTAAGCGGTATTTCGGCGATACTTAACTTCAATAAAATGAACCGTGCTCTGGCGGCGTGCGACGATATCGAGCTCGCACCAGCGGTTGCGCCAGTTACGATCGATAACGTCATAGCCGTGCAGCGTCAGATAGGCGGCGGCTTGGTCTTCGGCGACCCGCCCCCTAGCGACTGACATCAGCCAGCTCCTTAACCGGCCGGTAACTCAGCCGATGGTGCGGCGTAACTCCGAGCGTCCGCAAAGCCGCCGAATGTGCGGCCGTCCCGTAGCCTTTATGTAAGCCAAACGCGTACCCCGGCAGCGCCTGCGCCAGGCCTGCCATGTAACGGTCACGGGCGACCTTTGCCACCACCGAAGCGGCCGCGATGGGCGTAACCAGCGCGTCGCCTTTGACAATAACTCGGGCGCGGGCGTCGTCAACCAAATAGTTGTGTTTACCATCGAGTAGGATTACCTCTACCAGAGTTAGCATTCCGGCCAAGGCGCGCAGGCCGCTCTCGCGCACCGCCCAACTGAGGCCATGCTCGTCCACTTCCGAGGCGCTGACCCAGCCGATGCCCACGTCCAGAGCCTGACGCCGGATGGTACGGTCCAACACCAGGCGGCGGGCAGGTGTAACCAGCTTGGAATCGGCCAGCCAGGGCAGCTGCAAGCCATGCGGCAGTACTACGCTAGCGGCTACTACAGGTCCGGCCCAAGCACCGCGGCCCACCTCGTCGATACCGGCGGCCAGTTGTCCCACCGGAACCAGCTGCCAATCTGGAATAAGTCGTGTCATACACCGCAGTATAACAAAAAATAGGAGCCCGCAGGCTCCTGTCTAATCGCTACAATATGAAGCTTAGGATTTGACAGCGGAACCTTCGCCCGGTTCAGCCTTGTCGAGACCCTGCTGGACTTCTTCGGCCGGCGTCGCTTGCTCGTCTGCGCTCGCACCGTTGTCTTCGGCGGCAATTTCGCGGTTCTCAGCGTTCTCGATCTCGTTCAGAGGCGTCGCTTCGTCCAGGGCGTCGTGCGAATCTTCAGCCTTAAGCTCGGTGACATCGGCGTCAGCAATAACCGGCGCGGTAACGTCGTTAGCGGCGATCTTGTCGAAAGTGACTTCCTTCAAACGGGCGCTCTTACCACGGCGTTCACGGAGGAACGACAGGAAGTTGCGGCGCACCTTGGCGCGGCGCAGAATTTCTACTTTGGAGACGTTCGGTGAGTGGAGGAGGAACGTCTTCTCCACACCGACGCCGGAAGCGATGCGACGTACGGTGATACATGCGGTCACCTCGTTCATGCGGTGGCGGCGGATAATGACGCCTTCGAACACCTGTATACGCTGCTTGGCACCTTCACGGATGAGCTGGTGTACACGAACCGTATCGCCAGACTGCACTTGGGGCAGGGCCGGCTTACGGTATTTCTGTTCGAGTTGGGTAATTGCTTCCATAACCTCAGTAGGTTACCACAGGCTGGCCCAGTAAATCAACCCCTAGGAAAGGATGGGAGTCAGGTGGCACAGGGGGTTCCTGGATTGTAAAAAGTTCTGCTAATTTCTACCTTATCTGCACGCCCTTACCCAATTTGCCACGCGCTCCTATCCTAGTCGCTGATTGGAGAGGTATTAACAGCGATAGTTGTGGCTACAGCAGGCGCAGGGCTCAGGGGTGGAGGCACGCCTTTCATGCAATAGTGGTAAAATACCGCTAAAATAAGCGTTTTAAATGGCGGTATTTTACCGCTATTTATTATAAGGGCTGTCTTCTAAGTTAGATAATTTACGTTCGATGGAGCCGCCGGATGCAATATTAAGACACTTGGTCAGCTTAGGCGTCCTTCGAAAGACCGCGGGCCACGCGCCCTTTGCCGATGGCATTCGACAGTGCCCGAATCAGGGCGTCCGATATCTCAACCCTAAACGGTAGTCGAATCTTCTTGGGAGTTGCCCCGCCCGTCACGATGTAGGTTTCCACCCCGCCTTTGTGCTGATTCAAAATATCCTTAATGCTAGTCAATAGAGCTGCATCGGAAACGTCGCTGAGCGACAGAATCAGAGGGGGCTCACCGCTGGTTTCGGTTATCACAATCGGTACGGGAGCAGCCGCTACTTGGCGCTTTCCCGGGCGCGTCACCGTCACCGGGCCATGGCCGCTGCCACCTGGGGTTACCACGGGCCTTGGCACGTAC
>JBBRTI010000047.1:0-3687 GCA_038244585.1 Candidatus Saccharimonadia bacterium
ACGGCCGGCGGCAAATAAAAAGGGGCCGCATCGAAAATTGACGCGGCCCCGAAACTGGCTCCGGAGGAGGGATTCGAACCCCCGGCCAAGCGATTAACAGTCGCTTGCTCTACCACTGAGCTACTCCGGAATATGGGGAAGAATATGTGGTTAGTACCAGGTGATTATATCGACGCTTGAGGTTAGGGTCAATGCCGGCTGGCCAAAAGGGGCGTCTAGGCCTACAATTCGGGTACAATGCTGGAAAAACGACTTCTTGACGCCCTTTTTAGCCGCCTTAGCACCGGGGCGGTTCGAGTTGTGGATTGGACGGGCAGTGACAATGTCTACGGTTCCGGCGAGCCTTACCTGACGCTCCATTTCCATAAGCCCCGTGCCATTCGCGCCATGCTGCGCGGGCTGACGACGGGATTTGGAGAGAGCTATATGAACGGCGACATCGATATTGACGGCGATATCCGCCAGGTTGGGCGTCTGGTAGCGGAAAACCAGGCGGCCTTCAATCGTTTTGCGCTCAACCGACTGCCACATCTGCGGGAGCCTAACACCAAACGGCGCCAGCGCACTCAGATTGCCAAGCACTACGATCTAGGAAACGACTTCTACCGACTGTGGCTTGATAAGACCATGACTTACTCCTGTGCCTATTTTAAGAAGCCCAGCGACACGTTGGAGCAGGCTCAGGAACAGAAACTCGCTCATACATTGAAGAAACTCCAGCTAAAACCCGGCATGAAGTTGCTCGATATCGGTTGCGGCTGGGGCCAGCTGCTTATTACAGCCGTCCAAACCTACGGGGTGACAGGCCACGGCATAACTCTCAGCCGGGAACAGTACGAGTTATCGCGTGCACGCATCGCCAAGCTGGGCCTAGAGGACCAAATTACCATTGAACTGGTCAATTACCAGGACCTGGCAAAGCGCGAGCTGCAGTTCGACCGCATCGTTTCTGTCGGAATGTACGAGCACGTGGGCCGGCGCAATCACCGCACTTATTTCCGAGCGGTTCATAAACTACTCGCGGGCGGCGGCCTGACCCTGTTGCATACCATTACCAACGAGATCGAAACCAAGAGCGATCCCTGGATTGATAAATATATTTTTCCCGGCGGCTACATTCCCTCAATCCGCGAGACGGTGAGCCATATGCCGGGATTTGACCTGCGGCTCCAGGACTACGAAAACCTGCGCTCCCACTATGCCCTGACCGTTGACCACTGGCTTGAGCGGTTTGACGCCAACTCCGCCAAAGTCATTGCCGCCTATGGTGACACGTTTTACCGCATGTGGCGGCTGTATCTGGCTGGCTCAATTTCCGGCTTCCGTTATGACAGTTTGAGCCTGTCGCAGTTCGTCATGACCAAGGGCCTGACGGACGAGATTGAGATAACCCGGGACTACCTCTACTAAGAAACCTGCGCCACCGGCGACGGTTCGGACATGGCGTTAAAGGTCGCCAGCAAATTGCGGAAGGTTGGCTCAATGAGCTTGTCGAAAGCGACTGATTCGAGTCGAATGATGCGGCGCGGACCGCTCTCTAACGGCATCACCAGGTTGATAGCGCCCTTGGTGGCTACGTACATCTGGCAATCGAACTGATGGAAGCGCTTGGCCACCTTAGTACTTTCGGATGAGGCCGATGACGGTGCCCTGGATTTCAATCTGGGTGCCCGGCTTGATGATGATGGGATCCATGGCCGTGTTGGAAGGCTGCAGGCGGATGTGGCCTTTTTCCTTGAAGTAGCGCTTGAGAGTGGCTTCCCCGCCGTTGATGAGGGCGATGACCATCTCACCGTTGGAAGGCACCTCTTTTTCTTGCACCACAACGTAGTCGCCGGAGTTGATGCCTTCGTCGATCATAGAGTCGCCTTTGACCTGAAGAACATAGGAGTTGCGACGGCCGACCATGAAGGGCGGCACTTCGAGGGTTTCAGCGTGACGGCCGAGGGTCTCGATGGGCTGACCGGCAGCGACCAGGCCCATAATGGGCAGGCTGACCGAGTTGGACAGGTCCAGGTCTTCTTTAACGAGCTGAATGGAGCGGGCCTCGTTGTCGCCCTTGTGGAGCATACCTTTGGAGACCAGCGAATCGATGTGTTCGGCAACAGTTGCGACCGAACCGTACTTGAAGTGAGAGGCAATCTCGCGGTAACTGGGCGCGTAACCGTACATCTCGATGAACTGCGTCACGTAATCGAGGACCTCGCGTTGTCGTTTAGTTAATGGTTCGGCCATTGGTAACCCTCCAAGCTTATATCTAATTTGATATTACCGAACAAAAGCCGAAGTGTCAAGCTATGAAAAAGCCTAGGTTTCCCTAGGCGGCGTTGCGGGTGTCATACATATCTTGGATCAGGCTTGCCAGGTTGTGTACGACGGCTTGGCGCGGGTCATACAGTTTGAGCCCCCGGGATACTCCCTCTCGAGTTACGTTCAGCCACGTCCAGTCAACGGTAACCTCGGCATCCGTATCGATCGCTGCTCGGATGAAGCGGCTGCGTGCCAGGGCCCGGGTCGCGGGCGGTGCGAGGATAGAGTGTCTCACCTGTTCCAATAATCCGGGCGGAGCGAACCGGGTCAACAGGCGTTGTGGCTGGCTCGACTCGAAGCTTCCTCCCAGCCGGTAGCTGTGATACCTGACGTTCATCACCTGCGCCTGGGCGAACTCCGCATGGCGCCGCTGAATAAGCAAATACTTGGTCACCCAGTCGTTGCTGCCAAGCAGCGCAGCCGGGACCCCGTCGGTCTGACGGAAAGCCTCCAGTTGGCGCATCCATTCACGCAGGCCGGCGGCATAAACCGTGCGGTTGTGGCTCTTGACGTAGCGTATGGCCTGGCGCAGGTAGCGGTACTGGATATCGAGGGCCGACAGTGAACTGCCGCCAAGAACGTCCAGATGGGACGTCCAGTCGGAGCTGAATTGGCGCAGCGCCATGACCGGGTCGGCCAGAACCACCGGCTCCAGCAGGCCCGCCGCCCACATCTCCGCCGTCAGTTGCAGCGCAGTCAACTTGACCAGGTTGGCAGCCGGCAGAATGTTGGCGTCCAAGGAAGTAATTTGTAGGCGCCAGTACTTCCTGTTGTGGGCCAGAGGTTCATCGCGGATTAGAATCATCGGCTTGGTGCGGGTGCCGGTAGCGCTCGTGCCGAGCATGGTGGCCGTGTAATGGCTGCGGGCGCTGAGCCGATAAGAGAAGCCGGGGCCGCCCAGCCGGGCGGCCCCTGGTTGCTGCACCAGGATGCCGGCCCCGCAGATCAGAGGCAGCGTGGTTATCAGCGCCAGCGCTGAGGCGGCGTAGTCGTTGCTGTTAGCCCGAAGGTCGTCCCCGCCGGGCAGCTGACGAAGCGGCATCTGGATATTGATATGGTTGCCATAGGAATAGGTGCTCTCGGCCTCGTTATGGCGGATAGGCGGGTTATTGTTCTTCAACGCCCACATCCCGTCCGCCAGCTCGGGACCGTAAATCTCGGTTGTGAGACGGCTGAGCAGTAGCGGTCCGCCCAGCTCGTAGGCCACGGCTTGCTGGGGTGAGACACACTCCGGAGTCGCGTACTCCATGCCGGAATGGCAGTCAGGGTACAACCGACAACCGTTGAGACCGAAGAAACTGATACCGCTGATGATTCCCGGTATTCGCCCGATCCTACTGGCGTATTCAGCGACGCGCCGGATGAAGCTCCCGGTAT
>JBBRTI010000048.1:0-3627 GCA_038244585.1 Candidatus Saccharimonadia bacterium
CAATGCGCCCGAACCCGTTAATCGCAATCTTATAACTCATGTATCATCTCACCTTCTTATTTGCCATCAGCGTATAAGGTTTGCCTCGTTGAAGCAAGGAGGCCGAAACTACTTGGTGTCTTCGTAAAGCCTGATTGAGCTCAGAACCACTTCGCAGGCAGCGGCGGAGTCGCCCCATCCGTTGAAATGTACTTTGGCACCGGTCCAGTCGTTTTTCCAGTCTTTGTAGTGTCGATAGAAATGCTCGATTACTTTAGGAAAGTGTTTGCCGAGGTCGGCCACTTCAGTAATATGGGTTTTAGTAATGTCGCTGGCCGGAACGCAGATAAGCTTATCGTCGCCTTCGCCGTCGTCAACCATATGCAGGACGCCGATGGGCCGGCTAGGTACGACAACGCCATGCGGTACGCTCTCATTAATAATCAACAATACATCCAACGGGTCGCCGTCATCGCACAGGGTCTGCGGGATATAACCGTAATCGGCTGGATAACCGAGCGGCGAGGCGTTAACCCTGTCCAGAGTCAGATAACCGGTCGACTTATCCATTTCATATTTATTTCGATCCCCCATACGGATTTCAATAACAACGTTAACGATTTCTGGTGCCTTGGTGCCGGCGGTAAGTTCTTTCATGCGGGATAGCCTCTTAGGTTTGTGCTCAAGTATAGCATATTTATCCCTTAGGGGAGCCTTCGGTTAATCTTATAAAGACGCACCATAGTCACTTTGTTCTATTGTGATATTGTCCATTCAATCCCACCTCGTAGAACGAGTATGCTCAACTTGTATCGAGTTTTTTAATAAGGAGTAATCGTTATGTTTATCACCATCATTACTTGGATAATCCTTGGCGCCCTAGCCGGTTGGATCGCCTCGATGATTACCGGGCAGAATGCCCGCGTCAACGGCTTCATGAACGTAATTGTCGGTATCATCGGTGCCTTCATCGGCGGTCTGGTGCTGCAGCTGCTAGGTGCCCAGCAGCCAACTGGTTTCGACCTGCCGAGCCTGCTGACCGCCATCTTGGGAGCCGTCATCCTGCTAGCTCTCGTCAGGGCCTTCCGCCGCGACACCGTCTAGACCCCGACCAGCACTAAAAAACCCGCGTCAGCGGGTTTTTTAGTTAGGGCTGCCGCGGCTAACTAGATATCTAGTTTGAGTTCGGCCGCCAGCCATGCCTGGTCAAAACCGACTGCTCCGGTGGTCGTACCGTCGTCGTGGGTAATGGTCGTAAAAGGAACCCCCATCTGTCCTGAGAGTTTCACCATCTCGTCAGCGGCCGCCTGATCATCCTCGACGTTAACCTCCGTGTACGGAACTTTATGCCCGTCAAGGAAATTCTTCTCGGCCTTACAATAGGCACACCAACTGGTTGAGTAAATTTTTATAGTTGCCATGCAAAATCTCCCTATATCTACTATAACAAATGAAGCAAGCCCCCGCTTGCTTCATTCAGCCTCTAGAGAGCATAACGGAAGGCCAAGATTACCGCCAGTACTCCGCCGACGGTAGACCACAGAATAGCCCAGCCGGACATCAGGCCGACACCAAACAGACCTGGGACAAAGCCACCGACGCTAGAGCCTACAAAAGCGGCCAGCAGGAACAAGTTGCGATTGCTCATGGCTGAACCGGATTACAGGTTGAAGTGGGGCGTTCACCGCCCAGCACCTGCTTCATCCAGGCCAGAGTATCGTGCAGGCTGAGCACCATTGTATTGTAATGGTTGCCGTTATAAAGCTTGAGCTGGACAGAGCCCATACTGGCGGCACACATGCCGGGAATAACAGCTTCGGCCTGGCGCAGCAGGATGACATTATCGCTTCGGCCTTGGTTAATACGTTTGGCACTGGCTGTCACCTCGTTGCCGACGGAATTCTTATCGAGGTCGCGCGCCAATTCCGGATACTCCTGGGCAAAGGTGTTAGAGTTTATGGCAGTCAAAAATTGCGGTGTATAAACTGCGGCCGGAGTCTGACCCCAGAACGCCACGTCAGAATCAATACAATGCGCCAGCACGTCATTGGTCAGGTGATCTTGGAAACGCGGCTGCAGAATGCGCTCGAGGCCATAATCGGCCTTGTAATAGTCGTGGTAGCTCGTCAGGACGTACGGGCCGAACCAATTGAGCGTGGAGCCGTGTACCACGTCACCAATCGATTCTTTTACGCTCATGACCGGACCAAAACCCACCACACCTTTGATCATGACCTCTGGGGCATACCTGGATGCGATGGTGTCGGCCCAGAAGGCCGCATGTCCACCCTGGGAGTACCCGCCAACGATGACCTGACCCTGTTTAATATGACCTTTGGTATCCGATAGGTTACCGAGGGCCCGGACAGCATCCAGGAGAGCTCGGCCCTCCAGTTCCCCATTCATGTAGTGGTGCAGCCGGCTTGGATCGCGCATGCCTTCATAATCGGTGGTAACGGTTACATACCCCTGGCTGGCGTACATCAGCATATGCGAATCATAATTACCCCAGTTGGCGACTTTGGGATTTTCCAGTGATGGTGCACACTGATCGCCTATTCCGGTAGTGCCGGGCGCAAAAGCAAAGACCGGATAAGTTCCCTTACCGGTCGGCACATAGGCCCGACCGTACACGGTAATAAGGCTGCCGTCCAGGTCGGATGAACGGTAATGGAAGGTGATTTTGGTGACGCCGAAACTTGCTGGCAATGTAGCCGCCCCGTAGTTCTCATGCGCTACTTCCTGGGTCTGTGTCTGGGAAAAAAACTGCCGGCTATCGACTCCCAGTAGCTGGCCCGGCGCCGCCTTAAGCGGTATCGGCGAGGTCACGGATTGAATTGGGACGATCGCCCTCCGACCGACGTCCAAATGAGCGAAATAATACAGGAAAGCACCAGTTATCAGGGCCAGGGCCAGAAACGCCTCCACGGCCCCTCGCCGGCTGCGTTGCGGTTTATCGTGACGATACGGTTGAAAGAATGGTTGAATCATTGTGCCAGCCCTAACTTGAAGGTCATAATATCCATTTGGACGCCATCCACGGGATAAGCGTCGCGCCACACGAACCCTTGGCGCTCGTAATAACGTCTGTGGTCGTGGGTCGCAAGGGTGACTTCGCTGGCCCCAAGCTCACGCTGAATACGCAGCATTCGGCTGAGCAACGTCAGCCCAGTATTATTGCCCCGACGGCTCGGGTCGACGTAGAGCCAAAACAACTGGCCTTTGCGGTTCTTGGGTACGCTGCCGATAGCGTATCCTACCAGCTCGCCGCCGTGATAGGCCGTTAGGATAATACGGCGAGGATGGATTGCCGCTAGGAGAAGCTTGAGACGGCTATGATTACGGATAACCTGATTCTGCTCCACCACTGGAAAATAGGTGAAATGGGTCCGCACGGCCGACACGAACATCCGGTGAACAGCCGGTATGTCCCGAAGTTTTATTGGAATGATAACAGTCTTGTCCAAAGGTACCCGGCGTTACCGCAATATCATAGCAGTTATGCCTGTTTCAAGCGACCGCCGTCGAACGCTGGCTCAAACGGGCAACGCGTCACAGTTCTTCCTGCTTATCGCGCATGAAGCCGACCCATTGCTGCACCAGTCTTAACGACGTCTTCAGCGGTAATTCGATGGCGGCATCCAGCAG
>JBBRTI010000049.1:0-3585 GCA_038244585.1 Candidatus Saccharimonadia bacterium
GGACTCACTGATTTCTCGCTGCAGGCGATGCGACTCCAGGGTCAGCTCGTCGCGCTCATGCGTGACGGCCAGAGTTTCCTCACCTAGCTCGTTGTCCAGGGTGGCGATATATGCCAGGCGTGCCCGTTCCAGAGCTGCTTTCAACTCGTCCACGGCCTTGGACGCGGCCATACCCACAGCCAGCGACGCTAGGCGCGGCGATAATTCGCCGGCGATGTCATGCAAACGGGTCAGGTTGGCCGCGGTCGCGTTCAGCTGGCGCAGGCTGGCTTCACGTTTGAGCTCCGACGCCCGGATGCCCGCAGCCTCATCAAACAGCAGCTTACGCTCGGACGGGCTTGAAAGCAGGAACGAGTCGATCATCCCCTGGCCGATAACGGCGTATGTCCCGGCACCAAAGCCGGCCTCGGCCATCAGGGTCTGGATATCAGACAAGCGGGCCGTCCGCCCGCCCAACCGGTACTCCGATTCGCCGCTGCGGTATAGGCGGCGGCTTATCTCCACCTCGGTCAGATCCAGAGGGAACGCCCCATCCTGGTTATCAAACAACAATACAACCTCTGCGAAGCTGGCCCGGGCCCGTTTTTCGGTACCGGCAAACACCACTTCTTCACGGTCGCTGAGACGCAGCCGGCTTTTATTCTGCTCGCCGAGCGCCCAGCGGATAGCATCGGCAATATTGCTCTTGCCGGAACCGTTCGGCCCCACGATCGCCGCGATACCCGGCTCTAAATTGAGCACAGTCTTAGAGGCAAACGACTTGAAGCCGGTCACGGTGATGCGTTTAAGATACATTCTCGCCAACCATTAGGACTATTGTATCAAATTGCCAAATTAAAAACCTCCCGAAGGAGGTTAAATTATGCAGCGTCAGGGTCGGCGTCATCAATGAAGTGGAGCGCCCGACCGACCGCGGTGTCAAACAGTTCAGTGAAATGGTTGGGTTTACCCTCCAACCAAACGGTATCCAACAAATGAGTCCCGATCGTCCGGAACTCTTCTGGGGTCGCAAACAAGTAGTTGCGGGCACCTGCGACGTGGGCGGAGTGATAAGGACGGATCAGTCCGTCATGACGGCCGTAGATTGAAATAAGTCTGGATGCGATTTCCGGCAGGCGAGCGACGTATTCCCGCATGAAGGAGCTACTAGGCCGCATGTCATGCAAGCCTCGGCCCAGCGGACCCAGTCTTAGCGCCAGATATGCCATCTCAGTGCCGTGATGCGGCGTACTAAATGTGACGACACGTTGGACGTTGGACCTCTCAAGAGCCAGCATGACAGCGTAGAGACCGCCCTGGGAATGTCCGCCTAGTACGAGCGGCTGATCGGACGCTACGTTCTTGTCCAGCCACAGGCCTAAATTTTGAAAGGTGTTCCTGCAGTCATCCATGCCGATGTTCGGAAGCGTCTTTACGAGCGACTGCTTCCAGTGACCGGTAATTCGCTTGTTCATCAGGGATCCGATGACAGGAGGCATCATTGTCCCACAAAAAAATACGCTCGTCGGTTCCATCACCATCACCTCCAACTTGAGAAAGAGCTACCATTGCATCCGTTATAGCATAAGCGTTATTAACTGTATATGCCGAGATTAAGCGGCGGCCTTGCCACTTGTCTTACGCAGCGCTTCCAGGGCGACGGCGGCGGCCTCCTGCTGGGCGGCCTGCTTGGATGCACCGTTGCCCTTACCAAAGAGCTTGTCACCGACATAAACGCCGATGGTGAAAATCTTATCATGATCGGGACCCGTTTCTTCCAAGACCTTATAGTTGGGCGTCAGGCCGAACTGCTCCTGTGCCAGTTCTTGGAACTTGCTCTTGGGGTCCATCCAGGCACCGGATTCCAGGATTCCCGGCAGCCGCGAAACGATTTGCTGCGTGATGAACATATTGGCCATATCGTAACCCTGGTCCAGATAGATGGCCCCGATTATCGCCTCGGTGGCGTTGGCCGAGATAAGTGCGTGCGAGCGGGCATTACCCTTGGCCTCGCCCCGGCTCAATTTGAAATAGGTGGAGATACCGAGCTTCTCGGCCACAAAGGCCAAACTCTCAGTCTTAACTAGAGCGGAGCGCCAGTTGGTAAGGTCGCCTTCCGGGTTCGGGTAGGTGCGGTAGAGGAAGTCAGTTACGACCAGCTCTAATACGGCGTCGCCCAAAAACTCCAAGCGCTCGTTGTGCTCAAGTCCCAGCTTGGGATGTTCGTTGAGATAGGAACGGTGGATGAAGGCGCGCTCAAGCAGACTGATGTCCTTGAACTGGACGCCGATTAGCTGTTGAAAATCTTGTAATGAATTCATATTTCTGATGTTACTTTAATACGTTACGCGTGGGGTTACCATGGATTTTGTCCAATGCGACGCGAAACAGACGCTCAGTGTCGCGGTATTCTATAAGCTTGAGCGCCTCGTCCTCGGGGAACCATTTGGCATCAACGATACCCTCGGAGTCCTCAGGAATGACCGCGTCGGTGTTGCCGACAGCCTCCATCAGGAAGACGTAGGTGGTCATGAAGATGAGCTTACCTTCCTTGCGGTAGAAGAAATGGAGCTTGTCCAACTTCTCGCCCATGACGAAGTCCGTCAGGCCGGTTTCTTCGGCAACTTCACGGACGGCCGTCTGCTCCAGGCTCTCGCCGGTTTCGACATGCCCTTTCGGAATGGTCCAACGACCCATGAGATCTTGGATCATGAGGATATCCGCGGTCTCGCCGTTACGACGGAAAACGACGCCACCAGCGGTATATTCACGGACGGCACGGCCTGCACCGGGACGTTTGGGTTTATTCTGCCGGTTTTTGGACCGGCGGTTCTTCTTCTGGTTCATAGAAATCACTGTTTCGGTAGATAGTGCCGAGGACACCGTTGATAAATTTGCTGGAGTTCTCGCCGCCAAAGGTCTTAGCGAGTTCTACCGCTTCGTTGATAGCCACCTTCGGCGGCACGTCGCGCTTGATCATAAGTTCATAAACGCCGATGCGCAGAATGACCTTATCGACCTTGGCGATCTGATCAACCGGCCACTCGGGAGCGGCCGGAGTAATGACGGCGTCGATATCGTGAAGGTTGGAGTTAACCCCTTCGACGATATCCTCGACGAAATTAGTGTCATCAATGCTGGAACGGAACTCATTCAAATTCCGTTCTAGTATCGGTGGCAGTTCTAAGCTGACATCACTGCCACCTCTGAAATCATGCTCGTACAAGGTTTGCATAGCGACGATTCGGCCAAGGTGACGGTTTGATGCCATGCGGTGTTATGCCTTCTTTTTATTGAGGTTGAGGAGACCCATCTCGGCTGCCCGCTTGAGGCGGCGTGGGATCAGCTGGCCGTCGGGAGCGGCAATGAGCTGTGGTGCTTTAAGAGCCAGGTGCGAACGGCGCTGACCCTGGGTGCTCGAGGTGGTGCGTTTTTTAGGTACGGCCACGATTATGGTCCTTTCGTTATACGGGCAGTGGTGCCGAGGCTATGGTCCGGTCCGTCAGTGATGGCATCCTTTGGCGCGTCTTCGACGCCGGGGCAGTCGGGACGGCAGAGGATCTTTATCGGTAGACCCAGCAGGATTTCCTGTTGGAGAAGCGGCAC
>JBBRTI010000050.1:0-3362 GCA_038244585.1 Candidatus Saccharimonadia bacterium
AAGCGATGAGCAGGCAGAAGCCGACAATGATGACAAACTCGCCGACGGTGCTGCCGGTGGTACTGGCGGCGGCGGCCGCCACTGCGTAGATGATGACGGCAAACAGAGCGGGCAGCAGACCCAGGAGGACGACGGCGCTGGCCAGGATAAAGCGCAGGACGTAGGTTGAGCTGTCGTAGTAAGCGCGTTTGAGGCCGACAGTGTTGCCACGCTTCCAAGCGAAGACCGCGAACACCAGGGCGACGTTCATGAACAGAGCGGCGAGGTTGGCGTAGGCATCGATGTTGTTGGTAGTGCTGGTAGTGTTACCGCCGAACAGCAGCGATAGCAAAACGGCCGGCAATTGGACGGTGGCGGTTATTAAAAATAAGACACGCTTATTGCGCCAGAGGTCTTTCCAGGTGCGCATCGACAGACGCCACGAGCCAATAAGTTTGGTGTGAACCGGTCGCGGGGCGGCAGTTTTGGTTTTTTTCAGTCTCATTGGTGTCTTTCCATTTCTCTAAGTCGTTTTACGCGTTCTGAGGTCGGCGGATGGGTACTGAAGAGGCGGGCCAAGCCCTGGGCGAAACCGCCAGTGCGGCCTTTTAACGGGTTGGAGATGTAGAGCGGGGCGGTGGCGGAGCTGGCGCGGGTCAGGCCGCGGGGGTCGGCCTCAATCTTTTCCAGAGCGCTGGCCAGACCCTCGGGGTAGCGGGTCAGGAGGGCGCCGGAGGCGTCGGCTAAGTATTCACGGCGGCGGGAAATAGCCAGCTGCAACATGGAGGCCGCGATAGGCGCCAAGATGGCGCCGGCGATGCCGACGGCGATCATGACGGGATTAAGGCCGCCGCCCTCATCGTCGTCGCCGCCCAGGCCGCCCCAGAAGGACAGGCGCAGGAAGAGGTCGGCCAACAGCGAGATGACGGCCACTAGGGCAATGACCACGGCCATGAAGCGGATGTCGTAGTTGCCGACGTGGGACAGTTCATGGGCCAGGACGCCCTCCAGCTCGTTCTTCTCCAGGGTCTCCAATATTCCCGTAGTGACGGCCACGACGGCATGCTCGGGGTCACGGCCGGTGGCGAAGGCGTTGGGCGAGGGGTCGTCGATGATATAGACCTTGGGCATGGGCAGTCCGGCCGTAATAGATAGATTCTCGACGATGCGGTAGAGCTCGGGCGCGTCAGCCTTGGCAATCTCTTTGGCGCCGCTGGTCATAATGGCCAGTTTTGCCGAGCCGAAATAGCTGAAAAGAGCGTAGGCTATGGCAAAGATAAGGATGGGATAAAAGTAGCTGGGACGGCCGAGGCCCAGGGTCAATACGTAGCCGAAGACACCTACCAGGACGACAAATCCCAGGGCGTAGAGAATGCTGCGGCGTTTGTTAGAGGCTATCTGGCTGTACATGGACTGAATTTACCTCGGTTGGCTGAAAAGCGGCTGAGACGGGGACCGGTTCGGCGGCCGGGAGGACGGGCACGGCGGCCGGTTCGGGGGCGGTGTCGGTATCGTCGGACTCGTCATCAATCGGGGCCGGTACGGGGGCTGGGACGGCGGCTGCAAAGTCGTCGCCCGCAAGGCGGGTTTCCAGGGCTTCAACGGCCTGTTTGGCCGTGCCGGCATCAAGAGCCGGGTAGACCCGCTCGATGAGCTCCAGGGAGGCAATGAGGCGGTAGAGCGGTGCGAAGCGCAGGCTGGTGCCGTCGGCCAAATCGGCGGCCACCATGGCCGGCAGCTCCACCATGAGCTGCTGGATTTGCATAACCAGTCCGATCTGCTCGTGTGCGGGCAGGTCTTCGGTCAGGCTCACAAGCAACGGCCCGAGCGCCAATGAGTCCTGCCAGCTGGACGTATTACGGTATTCGGCGTGGGACATGAGTGCGCTCCTTAAAATTTAACGTCGACCGGCGTCTCAACTTCGGCCTGGTTGGCGACCTCGAAGAATTCGCGGGCCGTAAAGCCCATGGCGCTGGCGAACAGGTTGGTCGGGAAAACCGACAGCTGAATGTTGAAATCGCGAACGTTGCCGTTGTAGAAACGGCGGGCGGCCTGGATCTTGTCTTCAGTATCGACTAGTTCACGCTGCAAGTCCTGGAAGTTCTGAGATGCCTTGAGGTCAGGGTAGGCCTCGGCGACGGCGAACAGGCTCT
The DNA here is from genome assembly GCA_038244585.1 of Candidatus Saccharimonadia bacterium. Classification (GTDB taxonomy): domain Bacteria; phylum Patescibacteriota; class Saccharimonadia; order UBA4664; family UBA4664; genus UBA4664. The sequence continues at coordinate 2,133 of JBBRTI010000050.1, forward strand.
TAAGGGTGCCGGCCAGCTGGTTCTCGGCCTCGGCCTTCCCGGCGATGGTCGGAGCGTTCATGGCCTCGGTGCGTGCCTTGGTAACCTCTTCGAAGACGGTCTTCTCGTGGGTGGCGTAACCTTTGACGGTGTTGACCAGGTTAGGAATGAGGTCGTACCGTCGCTTGAGCTGAACGGTAATATCACTCCAGGCCTCATCGACCCGCACGCGTGAGGTCACGAGCCTGTTATACATGGCAATCATGGCGATGGCCAAAACTGCGACAACTGCAATAATAATCCAAGTAATCATCGGTAATCCTTTATGTTGGCTCTATTATAGCAAACTTTTTACTCGGGTAGCTAAGGTAAAATACTTAAAAAGCTTTACAACCACCCACATCATATTATAGAGTGAATCTAAATATTATGCTTACGCTTAAACACAAACATATCTTTGCTATTGCCCTTGTCGGAACAACGCTCGCCACCGTGAGTTTGCCGTTTGCCGCCGTAGCCGACACGCAGACCACCAACACCGCCATCAACCTGACTGTAAACCCGGTCATTACCTCGTTTTCATCCGGCCCGACGGTTACTCTGGGCGCCATCACCCCTGACTCCACCGGTAAGCAGTCGACGGCCAGCGACACCATAAGCGCCAGCACTAACGACTCTGCCGGCCTGACCATCACTTTGGCCTCATCCAGCGCCGCAACAACCATGGTAAGCGGCGCCAACACGATTCTGGCCAGCGCGGGTACTCCGGCAGCTCCAATAGCGCTCGTTAACAACACCTGGGGCTGGCGCATCGACACCGTCGGCGGCTTCGGTGCCGGACCGGGTGCCGTTATCTCGAACGCGGCGCCTTCTGCCATTACCTACGCCGCGATAGCTCCCACCGGATCCCCCTTTACTATTAAAACCACTGCCGTCAGCGGCGCAACTTCCAGCACCGTATGGTTCAGCTCACGCATCAACAACACCCAGCCGAACGGTGCGTACGTAGCCACGGTAACGTATACTATTACCACCAACTAACTCCTGCGGGGGCGGCCGATGGTCAAACTTAGTTTAATGCGTGCATCAGCCGCGGCGTTTACGCTTGTGGCCATGCTAGTGACGACGGCACCGGTTCTGGCGGCCGTTGAAGGCATCGGCGTATCACCGACGAGCCAGGAGGTGGATGTCGCACCGGGCGGTACCAAAACCGGCACCATCACCGTCATCAATGACGGCGCCAGCGACATT
>JBBRTI010000051.1:0-3082 GCA_038244585.1 Candidatus Saccharimonadia bacterium
AGCATGCCGCTGTAGCGGTCGAAGCGGGTGTCTGCCGGGAACTTGTGCTCGAGGACGTCCTGTACGGGTCCACGCATCTGGAGCGGCGCCAGTGCCCCGTTCAGGAGCTGCTTCTGCAACTCGTAGATCTGGGCGAAAGCTCGCTCCATGTCGCGGTCAACGGTAATGGTCATTTGTCTGTCCTTTGTGCTGTGCCGCAACACTCCGTCGCCTCAGGGACGACGGTCTCAACGTAGGTATTGAGAACGGCATACTGAACCCGTCTCCCGACAGATACAAAATACCGCTCTCAAATGAGGTGGTGGATTGTCAAAATACCAAAGTATAATACTTTTTTTTGTTGAATATGTCAAACGCCGACGCACACGTGTCCAAAAAGCCGCTGATATATATATGATTCAAGGACTAACGACGAAAAGCGTGAAATTTTGATAGAACTGTTTAGTAAAATGACCGGAAATGGCAACTCTGTATCTGTTACATTCACTGATTTTGCTCGATCAATCATGCAAAAATCGCGCAAGGATAGGCAAACTATAAGGAGGACGCTACATGGGTGATAGAACTATCAAAAATGACCCTGCCAACAGATATGGCGAGGGTCATTTTGAGCTCGAAAAAGCATTGAGACCTATATGGCAGGGGTACGTGGAATCGAACCACGGTCTAAGGTTTTGGAGACCCTTGTACTAACCGCTGTACTATACCCCTTGATGTGTCGAACCCGCTTATTGTACCCTACCCAAGCCCGTGTGGTACAGCGGCTCGCTGCTGGAAGGTTGCCCAAAGTCACCAAACAAGCCTGAAGGCCCGCAGGTATGGGGCTTGTGACCTCACTACGGGCCTTCGGAGGCCGTTATAGACTGGAACCGCTCTAGTTGAGCGTTATTTGGTCTCTTTGTGAGCCACTACCTTCTGCTCGTGCTTGCAGAACTTGGCCAGCTCCAGGCGGTCGGTGGTGTTCTTGGGGTTCTTGGACGTGGTGTAGTTACGGTTATGGCAGCTCTGGCATTCCAGGGCCACGAACGGGCGGTTGCGCTTTGGCATGTTAGTTGTCTCCTTTTGGCGTGATTACGGCGGCCAGCAGGTAAAGCAGCAGGCCCGGAAATACACCGGTCATAATAATGATTGTCAGAACGATCAGACGCACAACGGTTGAGTCGACGTCAAAATAGTCCGCGATACCTCCGCAGAGGCCGGTCAGTTTCTTGTCGGTTTGGTTGAGAGTCAGTCGTTTCATGACGGGTAATGATACCTTTGTTAAATGGAGCCCAAGCGGGGGATTGAACCCCGGACCCCTTCCTTACCATGGAAGTGCTCTACCACTGAGCTACTTGGGCCTGTAGTCCACTACTCGTGAACTTATTTCGGCGTCAGAGGTTGCGCTCCTCACTCGTCGTACATGAGTACGACTCGCTCCGGTGCTCCCTCTTCCTTGAACTAAGTCCCCGAGTCGCGTCCTAAGGCATTGAGCTTGCTTTGCAAGGCTCAATGGTACGAGCGATTGGTAATTTGGTGCCGGGTGAGGGATTTGAACCCCCGAAGACGAAAGTCAGCTGATTTACAGTCAGCCCTCGTTGGCCACTTGAGTAACCCGGCATATGTTATCTGGAGCCGATGACAGGAATTGAACCCGTAACCTACTGTTTACAAAACAGTTGCTCTACCATTGAGCTACATCGGCCTGTTTTAGGCTAAGTTCTACTCCGGCAACCCGTTTTCAACCTGGTTATAGTACCAGCTGAGCGTTGTAATATCAAGCGCTATGGACGCGCCCGGCTGGGACATGGGCGCGAGGTACGGGCGGCGCGGCCACTACCCCGCCGGCCTGGAGCGACATTGCCTTTATACGATCGGTATCGACCCGGGCCTCATCGCGTCGCTTTCCGTCGACGTAGGCCTGCTCTAACAGCAGCAGGATGCGCTCCGTGGGCTCAAGACGGGCGGCATGTTCGAGGGCACGGATAGTGCCGTTGGGGTCGGCCAGCTGTTTGCGGGCCTTGCTGAGCCCGATGTACCGGCTGGCCGTCGGCTCGAACATGATGGCCTTGTCGAAAGCAGCGGCCGCTTTGACGAAATTCTTATTCTCATGGTAAGCCAAACCGAGATTATGAAACGTCGTACCCGCAGGGTGGAGCCGGGCGGCGATTTCAAAACACTCGATGGCATCCTGGGTGTTCTTCTGCTTGGAGTAGATGATTCCGAGATGTCCATAAGCGCCGATATTCTTATGATCTAGTTTAAGAACGTTGAGGTAGGCTTTTTCCGCGGCCAGCCATTTTTTTTCGGCATACAGGCTGTTGGCATGGACGCTAAGCTGCGTAACCTGAGCTGATTTGGCTGACGGCGCCAACGGGGCCGCCAATACCGGAGCGCTGGTGGTACGGGAAATCTGCCAAAAAGCGATGGCGGCGGCCGCAATAACGATAATAAGTTCGATCATGCTGCCTCCAAGACAAATCGTTCCAGGGCGGAACGCGGCGTCACGTTGGCCGCTAGGTGGTGTTTGACCTGTTCTGCGGCCAGCATGATACGGGCAGCCTCGGCGGCTTCGATGGCCCCCTCCCGCAGCTTGGCGGCGGTGGCGGCGTGGAGGGCGTCGGCAATCGCCCGGACATCTTCCTTGGCACCGGCGATCCGGCCGGCCTCGATGAGACGGATGAACAACGAACCTTTGAGTAGTTTGCCGGCGGCCGCGACGGCTTCCTCCGGGCGCGGTGTCCCCTCCCGCGTGGCGGGGAAATAGACCGAACCGAGGCGGGAGATTACCGTCGGCAGCAGTGCTTGCCGCGACGGCGTGTGCAATATCATGAGCGTGGCTGCCGGCGGCTCTTCGAGCAGCTTGAGCAGGGCGTTCTGGGCTTCGCGCGTCATCGCCTGAGCCTCCTCGATAATAACAACCCGGCGGCCGCTTTTGACGTAGGGCTGGTACGACAGAACCTGGGTGAGGTCGCGGATCTGCTCGATGCCGATGCTAGGCTTGTCCTGCGGCCGGACAATAATGACGTTGGGGTAATTGCCGGCCTCAATCTGGCGGCAGACGGCGCATTCGTCCTCGCCTCCGGCCTGGCAGTTGAGGCGC
>JBBRTI010000052.1:0-3066 GCA_038244585.1 Candidatus Saccharimonadia bacterium
AAGCCCACCATCAGCACTAATGGGACTTACTCTATAAGCGGTATCAAGCCAGGTACGTACACCGTTACGGTATCCGGCCAATACAATAATGGCGTCGGCAGTTTCGTACCGGTTAATATCACTAAGTCCGGTGTCGTCCTTGCGGCCGGCACAAACGCTCTTACTCTCCAGCAGGGCGGGCCCGCTGCCACAACCGCGCCAACAGCTACCGGCGACGTCCAAGCCCCATGTGACGTGGGCGCTATGACCTGGGTCGTATGCCCAATCATTACTATCGGCCAGGAGTCAGTAAAGTTCTTTGCGGGTATCGTGAAAGATCAACTTCATTTCACACCTCTATCATCCGATAACAGCGCGGGGCTAAAGCCGGCCTGGACAGTTTTTAGAAACATGGCAGACGTATTTTTTGTTCTTATATTTTTCGTCGTCATATTCGGTACCAGCCTAGGTCTGGACAACTATACCGTCAAGAAAATTCTGCCTCGTCTGATTGCTGCGGCGGTACTCGTTCAGTTCTCATACTTACTAGTGGGTTTCATGGTCGACATATCAAATGTTCTCGGCGTGGGAATAGACAGCTTGATGGCCAGCGCCATCCCTGCGACGGCAAAAACAGGCAACAACGGTTCTATTGTGGCCTTAGGTGTAATTGAGTCCGTCTCAATTGTAGTTGGCGGGACATTTGCCGCCATCTCGATGGGTTTCGCCATACCGCTTCTGTTGATGATAGGCTCAGCCCTGATCGGTTTACTTGCCGTCTTCATAACCCTGCAATTACGTATCATGCTGATAGACTTCCTGGTCGTAATCGGCCCGATTGCATTTCTTTTGTGGGTGCTACCGAATACTGAGAAATACTTCAAAATGTGGCGTGAAACGTTAATCAAACTCCTACTCATGTTCCCGATCATCGTTATGCTTTTAGCAGTATCCCAGATGTTCAGCTTCGTTATCACGAACGGCGGCACCAACGTGACCGACTTCCAAAAGCTTATGGGAGCTTTGGCTCCAATAATTGCATTCTTCCTAATTCCTGCGACGTTCAAGCTCGCTGGCGGCGCGTTAATGGCGGGTTCAAACTTCGTAGGCCGCCATGCGGGCCGCGGCCAAAAGGGCATAGCTGGCATGCAGGATAAGATGAAGCAGAACCGGGCGTACGACCGTCAACAGAAGGGCCTTGGTAAAATAAATGCTCTCAATGAAGCGGGCCCCGCATCCACGGCGTTCGGACGCGCCAAGCAGGCAGGACAGCGAAGAGTTGCCCAGCATCAGGCCGGTTTGAGCCTGGATAAGATTCAGCCGAACCGAATCGCTGGGGAATTGGAGAAAAACGACAGAGACCAGCTCGTAGCAGCAGGGCGCCGGCAAGCGAATGACAACCCGGACACCCTCAAGAAGACTGCCTTAGATCCAAACTCAGATCAGTTCTCCCGTCGAGCTGCTATTTCCAAGCTTGCTGATATTGAAGATACTAAGGGCCTAGAAGAAATTCTCGCTTCGAGCTACGGCAACAATAATAAGAACGCGGAATGGATTAAAGCCACGTCCGGCAACTTCAGCGGGCTTAAGAAGAAAGCTCCACACTTGGTCGCGGGCGATAATGATGCCGCACTCGGAAACACCAGCAATACCTTCGACTCGATTACGACCGAAAGGGGAGTTAGTCTTGATGCCGTGGGTGCACGGGCGATGGTTGCTCGTAGAACGGCGCTTGCAGGTGCTCACGCGACCGCGACCGGTCAAGAGAAGATCGATGCAAAGACCAGGCTTGATTCATTCGATGATAATGTGCGTAACGTAATGACGGGTATCAATACATCCACTGCTGGCGTTACGAGTATTACGAATGCGACGCGCGATGAATTAAATAACAGCCTCGGCACGGCCGTGGGTATGAAGATCCTTACCCCAGTCCAAAAGAACGCGCAGTCATCAACTTCGGTGAGCCTCCAAGGCGGGGGATCCGCCCAAAACGCCCAGTTCAGCCCCAGTACTACCCTCGATCCCAACTTAGTTCAGCAACGCAGCGGTGTAACCAACTGGGGCAATAGCGACCGCGGTTTGATTATTCCGTCCTCAGCGCTGAGTCCCGCCGCCGCACCTTCAAGGCCTTCCACCAGCCAGCCAAGCGTATCGTCAACTAGCGTAAATACAAGGATTACTACTGTCGCTTCAGCCAATGACGGCGGCGGCCCTACCTCGGTACCGGCAAGCGACTTCGTTCCTTCTAGGACAATGAATCCAACTCAGGCCCAAGCTGTTGTACAACCCACAATCACCACAACGGCGACTACCTACGGCGGCGACAGCAAAAACCCGGCAAACGTCTTCCTACCACCAGCTGCAGGAGTCCCGCAGCCAGGCAGCCGGACCACACCGCCCAAGACATCATTGCGTCTGGCCCCTCGCGACCTGACCGACGTACCCGGCGACGACCGTAGCATCTCTTAACCCTAACGGTTGAAGCGGTGAAAGTCTGGGTGTACGATGTTTCATTGCCGAAACGAGCAGGTAGGTAGCGTAAGCTTGATACCGATTAGCCGATAGGTGATAATGACATAAAGACGCTCACCTTAACGGTTGGGCGCAGGTGGAATGAGGGAGTAACAGGGCGATGGGCCAATACAAAGTACCGCAGAACGTTGAGGCCGAGGATCATATCCTTGGGCCGTTAACGCTCAAGCAATTTATCTACGCCATCATCGGCGTATCCTGGGCCGGCCTGAGCTATGTCACCCTCCACACGATTATAGCCGTGATGATCGTCGTGGCGGCGCCGGTGACCATCCTCTTCCTCCTGCTGGCCTTCTACCAGCGGGACGGGCAGAACTTTGAGCAGCTGCTCATTGCTATGGTGGGTTACTTCTCGCAGGCCCGTCGGCGCCTGTGGCGCAAGGATGAGGTGGTGGATTCGTTCCGCATCCAGGCGGCCCCGGTAGTAGTGGAGCAGACTCAGCGCAACCCGTCCGAAGTCCGCAGTGAACTGGAGCGGTTGGGCACCATGATTGACTCACGCGGCTGGAACGCGCCGCAACAGCCGGCCTCTGACGCGGAGCTGATTATGCC
>JBBRTI010000053.1:0-2997 GCA_038244585.1 Candidatus Saccharimonadia bacterium
GAGGTCGAGGCGCTCTTCCTGGAGTCCGAGTTCATTAAGCGCTACAAGCCCAAGTACAATATCGACCTCAAGGACGACAAGAACTTCATCTACATCAAGATCTCGGCAGACGAGTTCCCGGTCTTTACCTACGTTCGTCGGCCCATGGACGACAAGTCTCATTACTACGGTCCGTTCACGAGCTCGGATGCCGTACGCCGGGCCATGCGTATGCTGCGCAAGGTGTTCCCATATGTCACTCACGCCAATTGGCCCAAGCGCGGCTGCTTGCAGTACCACCTGGGTTTGTGTCCGGGTCCGGAAGAGGGCGCGATCTCGGCCTTTGACTACCGCAAGAACGTCCGCCGTCTAGAAATGTACCTCAGAGGCGAGCAGACAAAGCTGATGGTCGCGCTAGAAAAGGACATGCTCAAGGCGGCTAAAAAGAGCGACTTCGAAGCCGCCGCCCGCCACCGCGACCAACTACGCGACCTGAAAAGCTTCGGCAAACAGATGGTTTTCGGTGACCGTGAGGCCTTTGATCTGAGCCGCGATCAGGCCTTGGTCGGCCTGGCCGAGCGCCTGGGGCTGCCGCAACCGCCGCGCCGTATTGAATGTTTTGACATCAGCCACCTCGGCGGAACCGATAACGTCGCCAGCATGGTGGTCTTCACCGACGGCGCCGCTAATCGCGATGAGTACAAGCGTTTCAAGATGCGAACCGGCGGCAATGATGACTTCGAGCACATGCGCGAAACCATGCGCCGCCGCTTCAGCGTTAAAAATCTAGAGGCCTGGCCCAAGCCGGACTTGCTCATAATCGACGGCGGCAAAGGCCAAGTGGGCGCGGTACTGGGCGTCCTCGACGAGCTGGGCATTAGCGTTCCGGTAGTCGGCATGGCCAAACGCGAAGAAGAACTCATCCGTCGCCAGTCCGACATCGGCCCCGACGGCCAGATGCGTCGCCGTAGCTTCAAGCCCGCAGCTGCAAAGCAGCCTGCCATTCCTACGGGTGACGCCGAGAAGGGGGAACCCGACAGCGCACAGCCCGAAGGGCGAGAACTGGTGGGGAATGAATCGGCGGCAGGACCCGTCGGGCCCCCGGCAACAACCGTCGGGCCCACCGCAAAATCCAAGCCGCCCGCGGCCATTTCCTCTAACGGCCACTGGGACAATGAAGCCTGGGTCTCTGGCAACGCCGACTGGAACGTCATTTTATTGCCACCATCAAGCCATGTCCTCCAGTTGTTGCAGCGCGTACGCGACGAGGCCCATCGGTTTGCTATTTCCTACCAGAGCATTTTGCGCGGCAAGCGTCAGGTAAAAAGCCAGCTGGACGACATCCCCGGGGTCGGCCCGGCCACGCGCAAGGTCCTCATCAAGACCTTCGGCTCGGTGCACGGCCTCAAACTTGCCTCCCAAGAGGACATCGGTGCCGCTATCGGGCAGGCTAAGGCGCGGGTTGTCATGGAATACCTCACCGCGGCACCGGTTCAGTCGGCCGCTATTTCGCTGGCCGCTTCAACCAAGCCGGAAGAGCGCACCGATGACATGGTTGTTGCAGACAACTAATTGCCCTGCCAGTCCAATGGTTTTTTGACTTCCAGCGTGATATAGTACCTTGGTTATGATTCGTCGATTTATTCTCCGTTGGCTCGTCAATTTCCTCGGCCTTTGGGCCGCCGCCGAACTCTTGGGCGGTCGTATTGGGTATGGGGAAAAAATCCAAGTTCTGATTATTGCAGCCCTGGTCTTTTCCTTGGTTAACATCTTTATCCGACCCATCATTGTCATGCTGTCGCTGCCGGCCATCGTCTTGACGCTAGGCCTCTTCACCTTTATCGTTAACGCGTTCATGCTGTATCTGGTGACTGTGTTTTATCCCCGTTTCGAGCTACATTCTTTTTGGGCGGCGGTCGGCGCGGCCGTTATCATCTGGATCGTCAATTACCTTTTAACCGACCTATTGGAGCCCAAACGTGAGACTACTATTTAATATCCTCACCGTCACCTCAAGCGTACTGCTGATTATCACTATCCTGGTTCAGAACCGAGGTCAGAGCTTGGGTGCATCTTTTGGTGGCGACTCTGGCTTTTACCGTTCCAAGCGCGGCGCCGAAAAGGTTATCTTTAATGCGACCATCGTGTTCGCCGTCATATTCGTCTTATCGGTGATTCTCGGCGTCCTATCTAAATCATAATGATGGATTATCTGCGCTTCAGATATCGGAGAGCAGCCCGTAGGCTTCGCCGCCGACTCTTCATTTGGCGCCGTGCCACCAAAAGCTATGTTAACCTCCATATTTGGGGCAAGTGGTACCAAGTTCGTGTCGTACGGCGTTTTTTGCTGCTGTGGGGCGCCTTGGTTGTGGTGGCTGCCATCGGCCTGATGATCCAGATTTCCGCCCTCGAGCTGCGCGGCCGTCATCTCCAGCCGCTGTCCGGCGGGACCTACAGCGAAGCGGCCATCGGGTCGGTCCAGGTAGTCAATCCGCTGTTGCCAGACGCGGCCTCGTCAGACGTCGACCGCCTTATCTTCAGCGGGCTGACGCGCTATGACGCGCAGGGCCGGTTGGTTGGCGACCTGGCCACATCGTGGAAAGTCTCGGCCGACGGCAAAACCTACACTTTCCAGCTGCGGCATAATGTCAAATGGCATGATGACGTGCCATTCAATGCCACCGACGTGGCGTTTACCATCACGGCTATTCAAAATCCGGACTCGCGGTCGCCGCTGGCCTCCAGCTGGCAGGGCGTCAAGGTCGATACCAAAGGTGATTACACGGTAAGCTTTACGATCCCCAGCCCGCTGGCATCGTTCATCGATTCGACGACAACCGGAATCGTGCCTCGTCACAGTCTTGAAGGTGTCGAGCCGTCTCAATTGCGCGAGGCCGATTTCAACCAGAACCCCATCGGGACCGGCCCGTTCCGGATGAAGACCTTTGCGCCGGCCGCCAACGAGATTACCCTGACCGCCAATCCTAAGTACTACCTAGGTAAGCCGCGGCTCGACGA
>JBBRTI010000054.1:0-2864 GCA_038244585.1 Candidatus Saccharimonadia bacterium
ATGGCTGTCGAACTGACATATAGTAACAAGTTTGAGGGGGAAAAGCAACGCTGGCTTGGCCGGGCGTCGGTATGATGTACACTTGTAGTAACAGGTGCAAAAATAATAATTGAAACGAGGGTTCCGTTGCTCGCAGCTTCATTCAAACGTACTAAAATCGTCGCCACTATCGGGCCGGCGTCCAACTCGCCGGAGGTCATGGAAGATATCATTGTTGCAGGGGCCAACGGCCTGCGGCTCAACTTCTCGCACGGGTCGCATGAGCAGCACGGCGCGGTCATTAAGCTGGCGCGTAAGCTGTCGGCCAAGCACAACAAGCCGCTGGCCATCCTGGTCGACTTGCAGGGTCCCAAGATCCGCGTCGGTTCGCTGCCGACGGACGGCCTGCCGTTGGTGCGTGGCAATACGATACGGTTCAAGTTCGGTGCCGATTTTGGCAAGGACGGTATTATTCCGGTTCAGCATGATGTCAGCAAATACCTTAAATCCGGTGAGCGCGTCTTCCTGCGTGACGGTATGATTGAGGTTGAGGTGGAGTCGATTGACGGGCACCTCATCACCTGCAAGGTGCTGGCCCCGGGGCTGTTGTTTTCCAATCAGGGCATGAACCTGCCGGATACCGACCTGGGCGGGGAAATCCTGACGCCCAAGGACATCGCCGACATCAAGTTCGCGGCGGCCAACGACGCCGATTACATCGCGCTGAGCTTCGTCCAGACCGCCCGCGACATCGTTAACCTCAAAGAACGTCTGGCCAAGCTGGGGGCCGACGTCAAAGTGGTCGCCAAAATTGAGACCAAGGCTGCCGTCGATAACCTCGAGGAAATCGCGGCTGCGGCCGACGGCCTCATGGTGGCCCGCGGCGACCTGGCCATCGAGACCAAGCCGGAAGCCGTTCCGGCTGTGCAGCGCCGCATGATTGAGTTGGGCAAGCAGCACCGCAAGCCCGTCATTGTGGCCACCCAAATGCTCGAGAGCATGATCACGACCCAGAGCCCGACCCGCGCTGAAGTCAGCGATGTCGCCACCGCCGTCCTCGAAGGCAGCGATGCCGTTATGCTGAGCGGTGAGACGGCCTCAGGCCTGTTTCCGGTCGAAACCGTCAAGATGATGAAGCGAGTTATTGTGTACACGGAGCGTGAGGAAACGTCCACGCGGATCGACCGCCGTGGCGAGTACGCCGAGACTGCCCGCGACAATGCCATCAGCACCGCTGCCGTCGTCCTAGCGCGCCAACTTCCGGCCAAAGTCCTCATCGCCGAGACTGCCAGCGGGCAAACCGCCCTCAATATCTCATCGCTGCGGCCCAACGTCCCGATCGTCATGATCACCAACAATCCTCGTGTCTACCAGCAGCTGGCCATCGTTTGGGGCGGCAAAAGCTACCTCCACGACAAGCCGGCCGAGGCGACCAGCGATGTCATCGCCTGTCTGAAGGCCGCCGGGAACGTGGCAGCGGGGGATTCTCTTGTCATCGCCTCGGGCAACCAGCCGGGTGTGACCGGGGGGACTAATAAGGTTTCCATTCACGTCGTTTTGTAGGTCGTACAGACAAGTGGCTGAATCGCCCCTATAATAAGGGGTAATTGCTAACCGGAGCTACAGCTATGCATAAGCAGACCGTCCGAGATATTGATCTTAAGGGCAAGCGTGTCCTAGTACGAGTCGACTACAACGTCCCGATTAAAGATGGCGTGGTGGGCGACCCTTTGCGCATTGAAGGCTCGTTTGCCACCATCAACTACCTATTGGAACAAGGCTGCCGCATCGTCCTGATGAGCCACTTGGGCCGCCCCGACGGCAAGCCCGACGCCAAGTATTCGCTCGCTCCCGTGGCCGCCAAAGCCAGTGAGCTTCTGGGACATGAGGTGTCGTTTGTTAGCGACTGTATCGGCGATACTGTTAAAGCGGCGGTCGACCGGATGACGGCCGGCGATATTCTGCTGCTGGAAAACACCCGTTTTTACGCGGAAGAAGAGGCTAACGACGCCGATTTCGCGGCGAAGCTGGCGGCTTGGGGCGAGGTGTTTGTGGACGACGCTTTTGCCGCCATCCACCGGGCCCACGCCTCAACCGAAGGTGTGACGCATTTATTGCCCAGCGTGGCCGGCCTGCTGGTGGAACAAGAGGTCCAACATATCCTGGGCGCTATCGATAAACCCAATCGGCCGCTGGCTGCCATTGTAGGAGGAGCTAAAGTATCTTCGAAGATCGAGGTGCTGGAGTACCTGATTCCCAAGGTTGATATCCTCATGCTCGGCGGCGCCATGGCCAATACGTTCTTTCTGGCCGCCGGCAAAAAGGTGGGCCTGAGCCTGGCGGAACCAGACCAGGTTGAAGAAGCCCGCCGTCTGATTGCCCTAGCCGCCAGCGAGGATGCCGAGCTGATACTGCCCGAAGAGGTCGTCGTTTCCAAAAGCCTGACCGAGCCCGTGAATGTCCGGACCGTCACCGTGGACGGCGTAGAAGATGACGATGTGATTGTGGACGCGGCCGCGTCGTTTGCGGCCCGCCTGAGCCCGGCTGTTTATGAATTCCTCGATTTCGACGACACGTGCACTGTTATCTGGAACGGGCCTGTCGGGGTTACCGAGGTTCCGGAATTTGCAGGGGGATCGCTGGCCATAGCCGGGGCCATTGTCGGGCTGCCGGGCGAGATATCCATCGTCGGCGGCGGCGATACGGCTGCTTTCATCGACGGTGCCGGCCGCCACGATCAGTTCACTTGGGTCTCAACGGGCGGCGGCGCCAGCCTGGAGCTGATGAGCGGCAAGAAGCTGCCCGGCATTGAGGCTTTGCTCGACAAATAACGCAGTCTCTGGGATGACATAACCGCAATAGGGCGGTAGAATAGGCTAAATAAG
>JBBRTI010000055.1:0-2845 GCA_038244585.1 Candidatus Saccharimonadia bacterium
CGGTGCCCAGTTCCAGGATCAGCACATCGTACGGATAATTGCCTCGAATCAGCTGTTCGGCACGGGCAAACCGGGCCAACCACGGCAGGGGATTGAGCAGACTTTCCGGCACTGTCTGGCCGAAAACCATCAGAGGCAGGCCAATCTCGGAGTTGTAATTCCCCTCCTGCACCATGACGCGCCAGTGCCCAGCCAGAGCGCGGGCAATCGCCATTTTGGTCGATGTCTTACCTACGCTGCCCGCCACGGCCACAACATTCAGGTTGTGAGATTTAATCAGGCGGCGGACCTGCTGTTCAAGCAGCCTGGCTACGGCGCGGCGAAATGTATTCTTCATAGGCGTTATCATACCATTTGTCAGGCGTTGGCGGTTTCGTCCAGGTAAGCCGCCAGCTGGAAATCCAGGTCAGTCAGCCCTCCGGCATCATGAGTTGTGAGCGTCACTCTGACCTTATTATAGGTATTGCTCCAGTTGGGGTGATGATTAAGTTTTGTCGCCATAATCGCCGCTGAGGATATAAAGCCAAACGCCTGCATAAAACTGTTGAACACAAATTCCCGCGTTATCTCATCCCCCGTCCGCTGCCATTCGGGAAGGTCTCGTAATCGCTCTGCAATTTCGAAATCGCTTAGTTTCATGACCTAATATTAACATGAAAGACCCCGTCCGGCAGTTGGCTGCCAAACGGGGATTATGCGAGTTGTTCCTTCAGGTCTTTATGGATGCGTTCGTTAACGACCAACGCTTGTTTAACCCGGTTTGCCGCCACAAAGCCCGGTGCACTCTCGCACGCTTCGCTGACGCGGCGGAGGTCTTTGATGCTCTTGTCGTGTGCCTTGAGCCACGCCAGTGCTACGACACGGCCGTTGAAATTTTCGAGTGATTGCTGCATCTGCGGCTCTAAGCCCCAGACCAACGGCGGGTGCAGCCTGCCGCCCCGAAGATAAACCGCCAGACCGACGATCGCGCTCACCTGCTGAACCAGCTCTACTTGTTTATCGGTGAGCAGATCGACCATTTCACTACCTCGTTTCCTTGGGTTAGCAGTCGGCGCACTTCAAGCTTAATGAGCTAATGATGTTATACAGAAACGCCGCCTTTAAGGCAAGCTAATCAAATCTGACCTTAGGAAAACATATAAAGTAATATAGGCGAAGAAATAAATTCATATCAGGTATTGTGCCGTACAATGGTGCTATGAATGAACACCTCAATATCCGCGGAGGCCGCCCCCTATCCGGGAGCGTAACCGTCAGCGGCGCCAAGAACGCCGCCACAAAAATGATCATTGCCAGCCTGCTGACCGACGAGCCGGTTATCCTCGATAATTGCCCCGACATTGCCGACGTCGAGATTACCGCCGAACTCTGTCGTCACCTGGGCGCAGTCATAACTCGTAAGGGTGGCACTCTGTACCTCCACACGCCGGAAATTAAAAATAGAACAGTAAAACGCCAGACACGCTCGAACCGATTGCCTATCCTGGCCCTCTCGCCCCTGCTCCACCGTGCCGGCGAAGCTGAGGTTCCTATAGTTGGCGGCGATGCCATCGGCCCGCGTCCGGTCGACTTCCACATCAACGCCCTGCGCCAGATGGGTGCCACCATTACGGAAACGGACGCGGGCTACACCGCCCACGCCAAGCATCTCGTCGGAGCTAATCTCTCTCTGCCCTACCCTAGCGTCGGTGCCACGGAAAACATCATATTCGCCGCGGTTCTCGCCAAGGGCCGTACCCGTATCTCTGGTGCGGCTATAGAACCGGAAATTACCGACCTGGTAAAATTACTCCAGAAAATGGGTGCGATTATCGAGTTCGGAGCCGACCGTACTATGACCATCGACGGGGTCGAACGCCTCCATGGTACCCATCACTCCGTCGTTCCCGACCGACTCGAAGCTGCGTCCTTCGCGCTCTTAGCATTAGCCACCAACGGCGAAATCACCGTTAACGGTGCCCGCCAGGACGAACTCATGACTTTCCTCAACACCGTCCGCCGCATCGGCGCCGACTATGAAGTTACCTGCGAAGGAATCACCTTCCGCCGCGGCAACCAGCCGCTCACGGGCATTGCCCTTGAGACCGATACTTATCCCGGCTTCTCTACCGACTGGCAACAGCCGACCATCGTCCTCCTCACCCAGGCCAATGGCCTCTCGGTAGTCCATGAGACCGTCTACGAAGATCGATTTGGCTATACCGAAACCCTGCGGCAAATGGGCGCCGAGATCGGCGTGTTCAATAAATGCCTCGGCGAACTCACCTGTCGTTTCCGGAACAACTCCCAGCGGCACTCGGCCGTAATCAATGGCGGCACGCCTCTGCACGGTACGGCCATTGAAATCCCCGACATCCGCGCCGGCATGGCCCATGTCATCGCTGCGTTAGTTGCCGAAGGTACCAGCGACCTCACCGGCATTGAACACCTGGAGCGGGGATATGAGGGCTTTTGGGACAAACTCCGAGCCGTCGGTGCCGACTTCGACCTTTTCAAGCCGGGAGGCGATTCATAGTCTCGACGTATATAACCTCCAAGAGCATGTAGTTATTACTTGTAGTATTGCATAATAGTCTTGACAGCATGAGCATTTTGTATTATAGTGGTGTAGTCAAATCCGGAGGCGAGCGGTTTCATTACTCGCGCAAGGTTTGCACCTTAACACATCAAACTGCAATACCTATTTTTTATGGACTATTGCCGGGATGCACCTAGTGTCTGGAGCCCGATTCCAGCTGCTGCGTGTATCTCGGCAATTCCGCCGCGCTGCATCTGCACCCTACAGGGGAGAGAAATGAACACTGCATCTGTTAGACGGCCTGGACGCAAGTCCATTCTGGCCACC
>JBBRTI010000056.1:0-2777 GCA_038244585.1 Candidatus Saccharimonadia bacterium
ACCACGGGCCTTGGCACGTACCGGACCGCTGTGTCGTAATCGATGAGCTTGGCACTGTCTACCATCACCTTGGCCTCGTCCTCAAGCCGGCCATCACGGTCACGGGCCGATATCTTGCCGGTGGCAAAGATGACGTTATCGACCTCAAACACCTCGGGGCTCTTGGCGTAAGCCTTGGGAAAGACGATCAGTTCGGTGGAACCTCCAGATTTGTCTTCAATGCCAACAAAGGCCATGACGTCGCCTTTTTTGGTGAGTATCTTGCGTGAACTCGTAATCATGCCGCCGATACGGACCAGCTTGCCGTCCGCCGCCGGCGTGACGCCGGTAATCGGTTGGGCTGTATCGGCCAGATAGGCGCCGTACTCGTCGAGCGGGTGACTGCTCAGGTATAGACCCATGAGCTCCTTCTCCCAGACCAGCTGTTCCCGGCTGGTAGCCCTGTGGGCCGCCGGCTCCAGATACAGCTGTGGGGCGATCTCTTCCGTGCCGAGCGAACCGAAAATGTCAATCTGGCCGCTGAGGGCGTTCTTCTGCGCTTTACTGCCATAGGCGGTAATGAGCTCCAAGTTCTGCATGACCAGATTGCGGTCACCGTCGACTAGAGTGTCAAAGGCCCCGCATTTGGCAAACGACTCCCAAGCTTTCTTGTTGCACTCGCGCGCATTAACCCGTTTAGCGAAGTCCTCGATACTGACGAAATTGCCGCCTAGCTTACGGGCCCGCAGAATCGCCTCGATTGCTCCCGTACCGACATTCTTAATGGCCGAGAGGCCGAAGCGGATGTTGCCGGTATCTTTGACCACGGCAAATTCTTTAAATGACTCGTTGACGTCCGGCGGTAGGACCTTGACGCCCATGTGCTGGCATTCCGCAATTTCAATGGCAATACGGTCGATGTTGCCGTAATCCTGGGTCAGCAGCGCCGCCATATAGGCCGACGGGTAATGAGCTTTCAAATAAGCCGTCTGATAGGCGATAAGGCCGTAACAGGCAGAGTGGCTCTTGTTGAAGCAGTAGTCAGCGAAAGCCTCCAGCTGGTCCCAGAACTCCTCGGCGAATTTCTTGGTCACGCCGGATTCTTCAATCATCCCGGCAATAAACAATTTCTTCATTTTGCGCATAGTGTCGAGCTGCTTCTTGCCGATGGCCTTACGCAGAGTGTCAGCCTGGCCACCGGTGAAGCCGCACATGTCCTTGGATATCTGCATGAACTGCTCCTGGTACACCAGGATGCCGTAGGTATTACCAAGGGCGGCCTCCATGCCAGGGTGCTCATAGGTTACTGGGACGCGGCCATGTTTACGGTCGATGAAGTCGTCGATGAATTGCATCGGACCCGGGCGATAAAGCGCCACCATAGCAACGATGTCGTCGAAAACGCCGGGTTTGAGCTGGCGCAGATATTTTTTCATGCCGGCCGATTCCAGCTGGAAAACGCCTGTGGTCTCGCCGCGGCTGAGCAAATCATAGGTCTCAGGGTCGTCAAGCGGGAGACTCGGCAGGTCGATATCGCGGCCGTAGACCTTGCGGATGATACGCAGCGCCTGGTTGATGACATCCAGGTTCAAGAGGCCCAAGAAGTCCATCTTGAGCAGGCCCAGCTCCTCCACGTAGTTCATGGAGTACTGCGTGGCGAAACCGCCTTTCTGAGCGCGCTGGATAGGCAGGTATTCTACCAGCGGTGACGGTGCGATGACGACGCCGGCGGCGTGCACGCCGTTGCTACGGATCGTACCTTCTAGCTCGATAGCTAAATCGATAAGTTTCCGGGCGCGGGCATTGGTCTTATATTCGCGGGTCAGATCGGGGTCGGCGGGCTGCTTGCCTTCTTTAAGACCGACCGATACGGCCAGCGGGGTGTGGCGGCCCTGCACCGGTTGCGGAATGAGCTTGGCCAGTGCGTCCACCTCGGCGTAGGGATAACCCAATACCCGGCCCGTATCGCGGACAGCGTTGCGAGCAGCCATGGTACCGAAAGTGATGATCTGAGAGACACGCTCCTCGCCGTACTTTTCGGTGACGTAATCAATAACCTCGCCGCGGCGGCCGGCCTCGATGTCGACGTCGATATCGGGCATGCTGATACGATCGGGATTGAGGAAGCGCTCAAAGAGCAGGTCGTATTTAAGCGGGTCGAGGTCGGTGATATTCATGACGTAGGCCACGATACTGCCGGCCGCCGAGCCGCGCCCGGGTCCGAAAACTATGCCCTGGTTTTTGCCCCAGTTTATAAAGTCGGCCACAATCAGGAAGTAGCCGTCGTAGCCCATCTTGGCGATAACGCCCAATTCGTAATCCAGCCGCTGGACGTTGACTGGATCGACGAGCTCCCGAGCCCGGGCTTCGGTAATGGTACCGACGTCCTCTTTGGGGATGCCGCCGTAGCGGAAAGCCAGGCCCTGCCAGCACAGCTTGTGGAGGTAATCGCGTTCGCTAATGCCCGGTTCCGGCACGGGGAAGGTCGGGATCAGGATGCCACCGAGCTCTAATTTGACACTGCAGCGTGCCGCTATCTTGACGGTATTCTCATAGGCCTCCGGTATGTGGGCGAACCGATCCATAATCTCTTCGGGACTGGTGAGGTAGAGATCCATATCCATGGACATGCGCGAGGGGTCATCTAGGGTTTTGCCGGTCTGCACGCACAAAAGAGTTTCGTGGGCATCGCGGTTCTTGTGCTCGGAATAATGCGAGTCGGCCGTCACCACCACCGGAATGCCCGTCGCTTTGGACAGCTCAATCTTGCCGGCGTTGATGGTTTTCTGCATCGCCCA
>JBBRTI010000057.1:0-2285 GCA_038244585.1 Candidatus Saccharimonadia bacterium
GTCATTCGCGCAGGTCCTTTCCGGTAAGGTCAATGAAAACGTCTTCCAAGGTGGCCGCTTGCACCTCCAAATGCGGCTTGAAACCGCGGGACAATAGCGCGGACACCAGGCGCTTAGGCGTATCAAGGGCAATAATGTTGCCGTCGTCCATAATGGCGACGCGATCACACAGGACCTGAGCCTCCTCCATGTAATGGGTGGTTAGGATAACCGTCACGCCTGAGTCACGGATGGTGCGTACAAGGTCCCACAGGTTGCGGCGCGCCTGAGGATCCAGCCCGGTCGTCGGTTCGTCCAAGAACAGCACCTTAGGTTGGTGCACTAGAGCCACCGCGATACTGAACCGCTGGCGCTGGCCGCCGGACAACTGTTCCGGATAAGCCTTGGCCCGGGACTCTAGTCCGACCTTAGAGAGCAAATCAATGACATCGGCCTTGACGCCGTACATGGAGGCAAAGGCGTCTAAGAGCTCGCCCAAGCGCGATTCATCCAAGAAGGCTGAATTCTGGGGCTGAACGCCGATGATGGACTTAATCTTCTCGACGTTCGCGGCTACGTCGATGCTATCGATTGTGACCGAGCCGTCGGTGATGTCGCGCAGGCCTTCCATCATCTCCAGCGTCGTTGTCTTCCCTGCTCCGTTCGGGCCGAGAATACCGAAGACCTCGCCGAGGGTCACCTCGAACGAAATGCCTTTGACGGCCAGAAAATCACCGTAGGCTTTGGTTAGATTTTGGACTGTGATAAAGGGTTTAGACGTCATATGTTTATGAGCTTAACATCCGATATCAGGTACGTCAAACGCTCTATCAGGCCAGTTTCTTGAGGACGAGCAGGCCGGTCTTGGAGTTCTCTGCCACACAGCGGCCCGCCGGAATCGCATCGATCGGGCGGCCTTTGGGATTGATGGATTTGCCGAAGAAATAGTTGAGGTAGACCCGTCCGCCTTTGAGCGACGAATCAAACTCATGAAGATAATACGTAACACCCTTGGAGTTGACCTGCGAATATGCCATAAAAAATCCTGCTCACTAGTTAAAGTTACTTAGTATTATGCTTGTGCTTAGTCTAATGTCAACAGATTACGCCGCCACTTTCCACCGGTAAACTCAAACGTCCGCGAACAAGGTTACTTCGTTGAGGTTGACGCGCAGGATACCGCGGCCAATATTGAACTCCAGCCGCTGGTAGCCGGTATTGACGATGACCATGCCGCCCGAAAGGAGCGAGAAGAAATTGATATGGCCGGGCAGCACGTCGAACGGGCCGGTGCGGTTGGCCGCCGTCAAGCTGATCGCCTCGCCCTGGTAATAGGTCTGGTACGGCGAAAAAATCTTGACCATGAAGCGCTTCTCCGCCCGGTCGTCCTTGGCCGCAACCTGGGCCGCCTGGTAGGTGCCGCCGCTCGTGAGTGCCAGTAGATTAGGATTTCCTCGACCCCGGACAGAGTCTGCTCACGAGTGAAGTAAACGCCGGGGACGCCGTTTAGAGCTTCGGTCACGAACATAGCTTGGGAGAAGAAGTCGATCAGCTTCTTGGCCTTTTGGTAATCGGCTCGGTCCTGGGGCGAAAGTTCATTCTCGCCGATGATGGCGATGATGTTTTTCAGGCTGTCGTATTTCTGCATGATAGCCTGCACCTGGGTAACCAGCAGATAATGACGGTCCCCCACGATTTCGGGGGTAATGAGCGACGAACTGGTCTGGATGAGGTCCACGGCCGGACGAATACCGGCCTCAGCCACGGCTCTGGACAGCACGATGACCGAGTCGATCTGGGAGGAAATTTCCTGCACGGCGGGGTCGGTCAGGTCGTCGGCCGGAATATAAATGGTCTGAACCGCCGTAATGGAACCGTTAGCATTGGAAATAAGCCGATCCTGCAGGCGCTTGAGGTCGCTGAAGATGGTACTCTGGTAACCGCCTTCCGACGGGATTTGGCCCATCATGGTGGAAAGTTCGTTGCCAGCCTGGATATGACGGTAGACGTTGTCGACGAAGAAGAGGATATCGCGCTTCTCTTCGTCACGGTAGTATTCGGCCAGCGTGGCGGCACTGAGGCCCACCAGGGCGCGCATGGCTGGATTTTCATTCATCTGTCCGTAGAACATGACGGTCTGCTCGAGCATCTTGCGCTCTTGAAGGGTGGCATAGAGTTCGGCACCCTCGCGAATACGTTCGCCGATACCGGCGAAGAAGGCCAGGCGGGACGGGTCCTTGCCGACGTTGTGGATGATCTCCGTGATCAGCACCGTTTTGCCGACACCGGCGCCGCCGACGATACCA
>JBBRTI010000058.1:0-1510 GCA_038244585.1 Candidatus Saccharimonadia bacterium
CGGCACGGGCGCCATTATGGCGGTGCCGGCGCATGACCAGCGCGACCATGACTTTGCGACAGCTTTCAACCTGCCGATAACCGTCGTCATTGAGTCCCCCGAGCCGACAATTGAGCACAAATTGTATTCAGGCTACGGCCGCTTGACCGGGTCGGGCCAGTTTGACGGCTTAAGCGGCGGGGAAGCTGCGGGGGCTATTATCGAGGCTCTGGTAGCCAAAAAAGCCGGCCACGGTGCTACCAAATACAAGCTGCGCGATTGGATATTCAGCCGACAGCATTATTGGGGCGAGCCCATCCCGATTGTCCACTGTCCGGCCTGCGGCGTCGTGCCGGTACCGGAGGAACAGCTACCGGTGACCTTGCCCAAGGTGAAGAGCTATGAGCCGACCGAAACCGGCGAAAGCCCGCTGGCGGCCATCACAGACTGGGTGAATGTCAACTGCCCCGCTTGCGGCGGCCCGGCCAAGCGCGAGACGGACACCATGCCCAATTGGGCGGGCTCCAGCTGGTACTACCTACGCTATATCGACCCCAACAACGACCAGGCCTTCGCCGACCGTGCCAAACTTAATCAATGGACGCCAGTCGATCTCTACAACGGTGGCATGGAGCACACCACACTGCACTTGTTGTACTCGCGCTTCTGGCACAAGTTCCTCTACGACCAGGGTCTAGTGCCCACCCCTGAGCCCTACGCCCGCCGCCGCAGCCACGGTATGATATTGGGACCTGACGGCCAGAAAATGAGCAAGAGCCGCGGCAACGTTATCAACCCTGACGGCGTCATCGAGCGCTACGGTGCCGACTCAGTCAGACTGTACGAGATGTTTATGGGGCCGTTCGATGAACAGACCGCCTGGAGCGACGAGCGCCTCAGCGGCGTCAGCCGCTTCCTCTACCGCGCGTGGGCATTAGTTGAGCTGCTTGGACCCAACGATACCCAGAACGGTATGCCGGACGGCATCTTTGCTACCGAAGTCGACCGCATGACCCACAAAACGCTCAAGAAAGTGACCGAGGACATCCAAGCCATGAACTTCAATACCATGGTGAGCGCACTCATGGAGTACGTAAATTTCCTCCAGAAGAACCAGACCAGACTCGCCTCCCCGGAAAACGCCGATCTGGCGGTCCGGACAATCCGCCATTTGGTCCTGATGCTGGCACCCATGGTTCCGCACATGACCGAGGAAATCTGGCATGAGGCCCTGGGCGAAGAAGGCAGCGTCCATGCCGCCGCCTGGCCTGTTTACGACTCCGCGCTCATCAAAGACGACCTAATTTCCGTCGCGGTTCAGGTCAATGGCAAGCTCCGAGCCAATATCATCCTAGCCGCAGGTTCCACCGATGATGAGTTGACTGAGGCTGCGGCAGCCGAGGTCAACGTGGCCAAATACCTGAAGCAAGGCGAAATCGTCAAAACCATCGTCGTATCACGGAAAATAGTTAACTTTGTCGTCAAGTAATGACTACGCTACCAGAAATTCGTATTCGCCACAGCCGGCTCA